>JBCCJB010000033.1:0-19297 GCA_039028015.1 Planctomycetota bacterium | reverse complement strand
CCGGCTTAGCGGAGCAAGGTGGCGCTGATGGGATTACGTTTCACCTCCGAGAAGACCGACGTCATATTCAAGATCGGGATGTCGAGCTGTTCATGCAGACGGTTTCGGTCAAAACCAATTTCGAGTTGGCCTGCGCCGATGACGTGCTGGCGATTTGTTGCCGACTGAAACCGGACTGGGCCTTGCTGGTGCCCGAAAGCCGTCAAGAAGTCACCACCGAGGGCGGACTCGATTTGCAAAACGATACCGGCCGAATCGCCGATGCCGTCAATCAGTTGAAGTCCGCGGGGATTCAAACGAGTCTTTTTCTCGATCCCGAGCCGATGCAAATCGATGCGGCCGCGAAGCTTGCGGTGGATGCCGTTGAATTACACACCGGCCCGTACGCACTGGCCGGTCGCCATCGTGTTGCCGATGAGTTATCGCGTCTCAAGCAAGCCGGGCGTCAAATCGTTTCAGCGGGCATGCGTTTGCACGCCGGACACGGTCTCAACTACACCAATGTGCGGCCGATCGCAGCAATCGAATCGATGGCTGAACTCAACATAGGCCACAGCATTGTCAGCCGCGCGCTGATGGTTGGCATGCGATCGGCTGTGGCCGAAATGCGGCGGATACTCGACCTTTTCTAGAGCGGTAACGATCGACGACTGGCGGCGACTGGTGACTCATTCATCTTCGTCGTCATCCCAGTCCTCATCATCGTCGGCTGATTCGTCGTCCCAGTCGTCATCCTCCTCGTCGTCGTCCCACTCCTCGTCGGCATCGTCGTCGTCAACTTCTTCCCACTGACTATCGTCGTCATCGCTGTCGTCGTCATCGCTGTCGTCGACATCGTCGTCAGCCTCATCGTCGTCTTCGTCATCCCAGTCATCGTCGAAGTCGTCATCTTCATCGTCGTCGGATTCAAATCCTTTTTCATACAAATCGTCTTCTTCGTCTTCGATGACGGCAACGGTCTGATCCACTGCAACGAAGTCCGCCTGCGTGGCGTTTGGACGGGAAAGAAGATCAGTGGCGCTAGAATCGATGGCCTGCGGATCGGTCAACGTGACAGTCACGTCGGGCTCCTTCGGATCGGGCGTGGGGGTGGGGAGATCGAGCTGAGAATCAGAAACATCTTCGGCGATGGGATGAGCGTCAATCGGCGGCAACGCTTTTATCGACGGCAAACCATAAATTTTTAGAAACCGTTTGGTGGTGCCGTACAGATACGGACGACCCAATTCATCACCGCGGCCCGTGATGCGGACCAAATCCATCTGCATCAATTGTCGCAGGATCTCGCCACAAGCGACGCCCCGCGTGGCTTCGACATCGGCCCGCGTGACATCCTGGCGATAGGCTACCACCGCGAGCGTTTCCATCATCGGCCAACTGAGCCGAATTGCTGAAGGCAAAAAACCGAGCCTCGAAAGCCAAGGTGCCACGACCGGTCGCGTCATCAATCGCATGCCTCCGGCGACCGATTCCACGCGCATGCCACGACCCAGTCGATCGTAAATCGCATTCAATTCGGCCACGAGTGTGCGTGCTCGCGTGGCATCTTCCAAACCCGCCATGGTGGCGATCCGGCGAAGCGAAAGCGGCGACTTGCTGAGCAGCAACAGCGCTTCAACGCGAGCACGAGCCGACGCTTGTAAGCCAACGGCCTCGGTTCCAGCATCAGCCTCGGTTGCCACGGCATGCTGAACACGTGCGGCGGAAGATTCACCACGGTCAGACCGGGGTGAGCCGGGAACGTCACGCGATCTGATCACATCGGTTTGCCAGTTCACGGCCGCTGGATGACGCGTCGTCAGGCGAGGTGCCGCAGCGATGATGCGAGTTGATCTCGCGTGTGGTGATGCCCATCCCCGTGGTGCAGTCAGCGGTGATCGCATGGGGCGTCCATCCATGGGAATTGGTGTCGACTAAACCAGTAAATCAAACGTGGGTCTCACCCGCGATCGCAGTGAGTCCGGAAAGTCTGTCTGCGTCGAGTTCGCGTTGTTTGTTAAGCTGTCTCGAGTGTCGGACTTTCGTTGCCTTGATTCTCACATGCCGATTTCCTTATGCCAACGGCATCCATTGATTCCCCGGACGCAAAGATACCCACGGCACAATCGGCCGCTTCGAATGGTGAACATCTACCAAAAGGCCGCACGAAATCGCGGCTGAGCGTCATCGCTCGGATTGGGCTCGCAAAATTTTGGGTCACTTTGATGGCCACCCTCTTTGTGGGCGTCTTAATCGTTTTGATGGAACTGTGGCTCGGCCATGTATCGGGAATTGAATTCTCACCGACCACCTTTCAAACACGCGAATTTT
Source organism: Planctomycetota bacterium (assembly GCA_039028015.1). Taxonomy (GTDB): domain Bacteria; phylum Planctomycetota; class Planctomycetia; order Pirellulales; family Pirellulaceae; genus Rhodopirellula. Next base: position 16,987 of record JBCCJB010000033.1, on the reverse strand, counting down.
CATACTACGAGGTCCCATTGCTGCATTGGCAGCTGACACCGATCAAACGAAAAACGAGGTCACCCAAAACCTCCCTCTATCTCAGTCAAAACAACTTGCTGCCCGCACAAGCCCAGAAAATCAAGCAGGCCTCAGAAGCCAAGCAGGCCTCAGAAGCCAAGCAGGCCCCTGAAGCAAGTCAATCCTCAAAGGAAACGCAGTCCCCAGCAGTTGGCTGGCATTTGGTCTCGGTGGCTCGCAGTCGCGGTCCTTTGCAAGACGCCGATGCAGCATTACTGGTGGATCATTTGCAAGCTCACAAAGACGGCGCGCCGACGTGGAAGCAATGGAGTCAAGATCATCCTCGCTTGGCTCGTGTGCTGTGGCCAAAAGTCGCCACGCTCGCCTCGCGTGAACTCTACCTGCTGATCCCTCGTCTGTTCGAGCTCACTCGCAATGCGGTTCATTCGAAAGCATCGGGTGCCGGTGATCCACAGCAATTTGAACAGATGATCGATGACTATTTGCAATCCGAATTGGTCTCGCTGGTGACCCAAATGCGGGCCGCCAGTCGCACCGAATTGGCCGAGTTGCTGCTGGAAGAAGCTTTGACGGACTATCCCAATAACACGTCGCTGCAGCGTCTTCGCATCCCCGCAGATGCCTCATGATCTATCTCGATAATAACGCCACCACAGCGATGGACCCACGAGTCGTCGAAGTGCTAACTCGTCACTTGCAAGGCCCACCACACAATGCATCAAGCCAGCATCAGCTTGGCATGGCGGCTCGGCATCAACTCGATCAAGCTCTTGCCACAATTGGTCATTGCATCGGAAGCGATTTGACGTGCGTCGATGCGGATCGCTTGATCATTACCAGTGGCGGGACGGAGGCCAACAACCTCGCCTTACTCGGTTTGGCCTCGGCTGACGCACAAGATGCAGCAGGCATCGAAGGTGTTACTGAGCTTCAGCGCGGCGCAAGTGACAGCACGCTGGCAGACACGGATGACGTGATCGTCAGTCGCATTGAACATCCCAGTATTCTTGCTGTCGCCGCACGATTCCAACACGCTTCAGCCGAATCGGCTCGCCAGTCGAGTTCATCGCTTGATGATCCGACGCTAGATCTCGATCGCGAATCAGCAGCAGTTGATGTTGGCCGGCAACATCTTCGCCAGCGTCATCGACGCAGGCGCGTTCACTGGCTCGACGTGGACTCCGATGGCCGTGCCCGCGTCGATCACCTTCGTCGCATCCTGGAATCACTGCCCAAGCCGCCCACTCTTGTTTCGGTTATGTCAGCCAACAATGAAACGGGCGTTTGTCAACCAATCGTCGAGCTCGGAACGCTTTGCCGCCAACATGGCGTTCCCTTCCACGTCGACGCGACCCAATCGATGGGTAAGGTTCCCGTTGATGTTCGGCAGTGGCCCGTTGATGCATTGACCATCACGCCTCACAAACTGCATGGTCCGGCAGGGGTGGGTTTCCTTTGGGTCCGATCGGGTCTCGCTGTGCACCCGTTGATGTGGGGTGGCCAACAGCAATTGGAAACCCGGCCGGGTACCGAGTCGGTCGCCATGGTGGTGGCCGCAGCCGAAGCGATCCGTTTAGCGATCGACGAACAGCCGGCCTCGGCGGTCCACATGACGCAACTGAGGAATCGATTGGAATCTCAGCTAATCGAGCGCTTGGGCAGCAACCGCGTGATCATTCACGGCGGTGCTGTTGAGCGTCTGCCATCGACGTCGTGCATCTCATTTCTCGGTCATGATCGCCAGCAATTGTTGATGTCGCTGGATATGGCTGGGATTGCGTGCAGCAGCGGCTCCGCCTGCAGCAGCGGAAGTAGCCCCCCCAGTCATGTGCTCATCGCGATGGGATGCGACGACGCGGCGATTCAGTCGATGTTGCGTGTTGGGGTGTCCAAGTTTTCCACACGCGATGAAATCGACCGGGCGGTTGATCTCATTTGCCGCAAATTGCAGTTGCAAAGTTCGTTTGTCACTGTTGAAAACTAGGTGAAATTGCCTGGCCCAAACGCTGCTGGGCCGATATTCTTAGTGCATGTTTGACTCCGGTCGCCCGCCGTCAGAGCCACAATCGGTCACCACGTTCCCGCTCGAACGACCCGGTCTACGCCGACGTCGTCGCGAGCCGTCGGTTGGAATGCCGCTGCAGCCGCTTTATTACGCTGGCCCTGAAAATGCATTAGCGGGTTTTCTCGGTCAGGCAGATCCAGAGTTACTGCTCGAAGGCGCCAAACCTCTTTTGATTGTCGGGCCACCGGGTTCAGGGAAAACAGCAATTGCTCTGCATCTGGGTTGTCGTCTCGGAATCAGTACGATCTGGAAAGTCGATCAACCCATCCAATCAGAAGGTCAGCGCGAATCCAGCTCACCGGTCTCCACTCCGTCTTCACCGGCACCATCGTCGAAGGAGCTTTCTCGTCGCGTGGCATACCATCCCGCGGCTGAACTCGCGCGTGGTTATGCGACTGCGATTGACCATGATGCTCTGCCGGCGTGGCGACGCGAGATCGATGACGTGCCGGTGCTGATTTTGGATGATCTGCAATTCATTGCCGATAAGTCCTCCGCTCAAACCGAGCTAGCCATGCGACTCGATGCGCGTGAGGCCGCGGGACGCGTCACCGTGATCACCTGTCGCCGCTTGCCGACGGAGATTCACGGGTTGCGATCGGCATTGGTTAGCCGCACGCTTCCGGGACTGACGGTAACACTCCAAGTCCCAGCGAACCAATCACGACGAATGCTGCTGCGAGAGTTGATGATCGGCGAACTTCCGGAAGTTCAGCCCGAGCAAATTGCCATGCTCGATGCGGGATTGGAATCCAACTTGCCCGCACGTGCCTTAGCAGCAGCGGTCAAGCAGGTTTCATTATGGTGCCGAATGAATGAGTCTTCGGTCGATGAGCAGGCGATTCAAGCAGCAATCAACCAGATCGCCAGTCGGCCACAAGTGTCGGTCAAAGCGATCACGACCGCGGTGGCCCGTCACCTTGGCGTGCGATCAGCAGAACTGCGCAGCGGATCGCGGCGTCATCATCTCGTTCGGGCTCGTTCATTGGCCATGTACCTTTCGCGACAGATGACTCAGCTCTCGCTAACGCATATCGGTGATGCGTTTGGTGGTCGCGATCATTCCACCGTGTTGCACGCCATCCGAAAAACGCAGCAAGCCTTGGATGATGATGTGCAGCTCCGTCGTGCCGCTGATCAGATCACGGAAAAACTGACAGCCTGATCAGTCCTGGCGGGCGATTACCCGGGCTGCATCAATCAGCTTGTGGCTCTACGCTACGGGGACATCATTTGCCCCATCAGATTCACACGCTTTTAACGCATTGATTGGATGCATGCCTGATCCCACACCCGCACCGATTCCATCGCCCAACTTGTCCGTTTGCCCATCGCTTGACCTTTCCGGCGATGACATCCTGGTCGTTGGCATTGCCGCCGATGACGGTGATGCCAGCATGCTGACACCCTCATCGACGATGGTCGACCAGGCATGCGGGGGTCGCTTGGCCGCTTGGGCTCAGCAAAGAGACGGATTGAAGAAATGCGGCCATATCACCATGACCACGATGCCGATCGGCGACCAAGGCCTAACGACGGTGGTCTTGGTTGGTCTTGGACGTTTGGAAAAACTGACCCGCGACGATGTGTTTCGCGCCGTCGCCAGCTCTGTGCGTTCCCTGTCGGATACGCCGTGCCAGTCGATCGCGATCGGACTTGGGTTGGATGTGGCACCATCGCTGCACGATGGCATTGCTGCTGGGGCGTTGTTTGCTTGTGAATATCAATCGATCTATCGCAAGTCATCCGGCCATCAGTTACCAGAGCAGATCTCACTGGCTGGCGTGAATGACCAAGCGTTGCACCGGGGCCGGGCATTGGGACACGCGATCAACCTGACCCGTCGATTAGTTAACGAGCCGCCCACGATCATGAATCCGTCCGAGTTCGCTGATCGTGCTGTGGCGATGGCTTCCGACGTCGGCTTGAAGTCCGAAACGTGGGATGAAGCGAAACTAGCCGCTGAGAATTGCGAAGCGATCTTGGCGGTCGGTCGTGGTTCATCAAGTCCACCACGTCTGGTGACGTTGCGCCATGACGGAGGTGGTGATCAGCCGCCCGTCATCCTTGTCGGCAAAGGCGTCACGTTTGACTCCGGTGGTTTGTCGCTCAAGCCAAGCGATGGCATGGTGGACATGAAGTGCGATATGGCAGGTGCGGCAACGGTTGTGGGTGTCATGCGTGCCGTGGCGGAACTCAACCTGCCGCTCAACGTCGTTGGCATTTGTGGTCTGGCGGAAAACATGGTTTCCGGTGACAGCTACAAACTGGGCGATGTCATCCAAACTCGATCGGGAAAGACCATTGAGATTCTCAACACGGATGCGGAGGGTCGTGTGGTTTTGGCCGATGCGTTGGATGTGGCTTGTGACATGAATCCAGCGGCCATTGTTGATCTGGCAACGCTGACAGGTGCCTGCATGGTCGCGTTGGGCCAAGAGGTCGCTGGGCTGATGACCAACCAAGATGACCTCGCTTCCGCCATCGAATCCGCGGCTCAGACCGAAGGCGAGCCTGTTTGGCAGTTACCGATGTTTGAGCTTTACGATGACAAGGTGCAAAGCAAGGTTGCCGACATTAAGAACGTCGGTGAGGGCCGTTGGGGTGGCGCGATCACGGCCGCCAAGTTTCTGGAAAACTTCGTTCGTGGTAACCCTTGGCTGCACATCGACATCGCAGGCCCCGCATTCGCCGATTCCGCCAAATCCCATCGGGACGCTGGCGCCACTGGTGTGATGGTGCGAACGCTGGTTCGATGGTTGGAATCTTCCTGCTAGCGCGACAATCCGTCACATCTAACAAGCTCGTGGCAGGAAATCTGGGCCGAGTCACCAAATGTCGAAACGAGTTTTGTGTGCAAATACATGGCTAGCCGTGTATCGTGTAGCGGTGCGGGACACGCGAGGGCGTGTTTTCCGCCCTACCGGATTGACGTGCGTCATTCGACGCAGCGACGTCATCCCAACCGCTATCAGTCCGCCCGCATATCGTTCCCACCTCATTTCGAATGCCATCCCGCCTTTCCCACCTTGTTGTTTGGGCGTTGGTTTGCAGCCTAACGCCCTCGTCGACGCGAGCGTCCAGTGAAACGCGTGCCGCCGACGAAAACGAGCCGATCGTCGCAAAGACAATCTTTGCCGAGGACTTTGCTATAGGGACCGCCGCGCTGCAACCATGGCGTTCGAAGACACTTTCACAATGGACGGTAACTCCCGACGGTGTGCTACTGGGGCATCATGACACGCAGCGAAACGGGATCGGCCTGAGATCACCGCAGCTGGTTTTGCGAGATTTTAAAGCGTCGTTTCGATTTCAAATCAACGAGGCCAGGGGCGTTCAATTCAAACTCAATGCAACAAGCGGTGGGCACATCGGCCGGATCATCATTCAACCCGGCGGGTTCTTCTTTCAAGCCAATCGAAATCGACAACTCGGCATCAGCACCGTCCCGCAATTTGAAAAATGCGAGACAAAGATCAGTCGTGATCAGTGGCACCGGTGTGATCTCGAGGTTCACGGCGACCAGATCATCGTCACGCTCAATGGCGATGTCACCCGAACGTATCGTTATCAGCCTTTGGCTAATGACATGGGCACGTTCGAGCTCGCCATCATGGGCCATTCTTCGCAATTCGATGACCTGTTGATTGTTGAACGTCAACGATCACAGAAATCCTGGCCAGAGCGACTCAAGCCTTTTTTGCGAGACAACTGTTTGGATTGCCATGACGGGATCTCGCGCGAAGGCAATCTTGATCTCGAAACACTTTCAACCGACCTAGATGATTCGGAAGTATTGCGGCGTTGGGTGCTCGTGTTCGATCGAATCGACCACGGCGAAATGCCGCCGGAGGATTACGGTGAACTGGAACCAAAGTCAAAAGCGCATTTTTTGACATCACTTCAATCGACACTTGATGTCGCCCATCGCAATCATCGCGAAGTGGTGCTTCGCCGGCTGAATCGACTCGAATACGAAAACACCGTCAATGATCTATTCGGGATTGATTTGCGACTCCAACAGCACCTGCCCGAAGACGCTTCGAAACACGGGTTTGACAACAACGGCGAAGCGTTGGGGCTGTCAGCGGAATTGATTGAAGCTTATTTGAGCACGGCCGATGTGGTGCTCGACCGAGTTTTCGGATCGAAACGTCCGCCCAAGCGCATCTCATTGAAAACGTCCGTTCGCGATCTTGTCCATGACAACATGTACTCGCGATGGTTCAAGTTGCTTCAGACCGACGGCGGCACGGTCATCTATTCCAGCGAAGCCAACGCGGGCAGTCAGTTCAGCAACTTCGCGGCACCCGCGACGGGCACGTACCGCGTGCGGCTGCACGCCCGATCGTTTCAGTCCGATCATCCGGTCATCATGCAAGTGCAGACGGGGACGCTTACGCGCAGCGGCCGCAAACGATTCATGGGATTCTTTTCCGTACCACCGGAGGGTCGAATCGTTGAGTTCACCGATCGAATGTCGCCCGGCGAATCCGTTTTCCCCAGACCCTTCGGCACGATCAAGAACATTGCGGGGTTTTTGCAAAAAGGCAAACGCAAGATTGAGGAGTACACCGGGCCAGGGATCCACATTTCAAAGGTCGAGATCGAAGGTCCCATCGATGCGTGGCCTCCAGAAAGTCGGTCCCGACTGCTCGGTGAGATCGATTTGCAAAATGCCACCGCCGTCGATGCCGAGGTTGTGTTGGAGCGATTTCTCAAACGTGCTTTTCGGCGTCCCGTCGAACCCAGCGAGGTGATGGCGTACTGCGATCAAGTCGATGCGTTAATGAAGCGGGGCCGATCCTTCGAAAATGCTCTTCGGTGGTCACTTCGCGCCGCACTGTGTTCCGCCGAGTTCTTATTTCTTGAAGAGCCTGTGATCAGTGGCGTTAATGGCTCACGGGAGTCTGCGTTGACAACCCATGTCAATCGCTTCATGCCCGCGTCAGAGACAATCAGCGATCACGCGTTGGCCAATCGGCTGTCGTATTATCTCTGGAGCTCGATGCCCGATGAAGCCTTGATGCGAATCGCAGACCAGGGTGAATTGCGGGACCCTGAAGTGCTCCGCGAGCAGACCGAGCGAATGCTCAGCGACGAGCGGGCCCAAGCACTCAAGCTCAATTTTGCACATCAATGGCTGGATCTCCGCGATATCGATGCGACCAGCCCGGATACCAAGCTGTACCCCGATTTCGATGAGCATCTGAAGTGGAGCATGGTGCAAGAAAGCGAACTATTTTTTGAGCACATTCTTGAGAACAATTTGAGCGTGGCATCGTTCGTGGACTCCGATTGGTTGATCATCAACGAGCGATTAGCCCGGCATTATGAGATCGACGGGGTCCGTGGCGATGCGTTTCAACGGGTGTCGCTGCCCGACGATAGCGTCCGCGGTGGGTTGATGACGCAAGCCAGCATCTTGAAAGTCACCGCCAATGGTGCCAACACATCTCCCGTGATTCGCGGTGTTTGGATGCTTGAAAATCTGATGGGCATTCATCCGCCACCACCGCCGCCGGGCATTCCAGCCGTGGTTCCGGACGTGACCGGTGCGCAAACGCTTCGACAGCTGCTCGATGCTCACCGCAGCGATTCAAGCTGCAATAGTTGCCACAAACAAATCGATCCACCGGGCTTTGCTCTAGAGAGTTTTGATGCGGTGGGCGGCTTTCGCCAAACCTATCGATTCCAAGGCAGCCGCAATGAATTGCCCGTGGATGCAACCGGCATCACCGCCGATGGTTCAACGTTCAAGGACGTACGGGACTACAAGCAGATTCTTCTCGGTCAACTTGACATGATCACGTCAGGCCTAGCCGAAAAACTGCTGACCTATGCCACGGGACGTCAGCTTGGTTTTTCGGATCGAAAGCACGTGGACGCTGTCGTCAACGCCGCGCGAAACACTGACTATGGCTTTCGCGATCTCATCCACCATACCGTTCAAAGCCCGGTCTTTCGGATGCCCTAATCGCCAAAGCAATCTGATCGTGAGAACAGTCTGGTCTTCGCAGCAATTTCGGAACTCAAACCACCAAAACGAAATTCAACATGAGCCAACCGGCACACAAAAAACCACTTGATCGACGAACGATATTGAGAGGAACCGGTGCGGCTCTGACGATTCCGTTTCTCGAAGCCATGTCGCCATCGGCGTTTGCCGCTGCCGAACAGACGCCCCGACGGCGCATGATTTTTATCAACCTTCATTTGGGTTTCATGGCGAATCGATTCACGCCAACACAATCGGGACATGGCTACAAACCAAGTGCCTACTTGCGTGAAATCGATGCTTTTCGAGATGACTACACCGTCATCACGGGCACGTCGCATCCGGGCGTCAACGGCGCTCACACCGCCGATGTCTCGTTTCTAACAGGAGCCCCCGATGCGGCCAGTGCGAGCTTTCGCAACACGGTTTCCGTGGACCAAATCGCGGCTCAACACATTGGCGATTCAACCCGCTATGCCTATCTGCCGCTTGGTCTAAATGCGCGCAGCATGTCGTTTAGCCGAAGTGGAGCCAATATTCCCGCGATCACACGTCCATCTGATCTGTATCGCAAGCTATTCGTCACCGGATCGCCCGCCGAACGCAACCGCGTGAATCAGCAGTTGGAAGATGGTCAGAGCATCATGGATTTTATCGGCGAATCGTCGCAACGCCTCGCCAAACGATTGGGCCCGCGTGATCGCCAAAAACTGGATGAGTACTTCACGAACATCCGCGAGACCGAACGACGGTTGCGAAAACACCGAGCGTGGCAAGATGTGCCCAAGCCCAAACGCGACGGCAAACCGCCCAAAGACGTGACCAACCGCGCTGACTTCATCGCTCAAATTGAACTGATGTACGAGATGATTCATTTGTCGTTGGAAAGCGACTCAACGCGAATCATCACTTTCAATCAACCCAATCTGAACGATGTCTTGCCGGCAAACGGCATCTCGCAAGGCTATCATTCGCTTTCTCATCACAACGGTGATCCCGACAAAATCCGTCAGCTCGATCAGGTGGAAACGCAGCAAATGCGAAGCCTGAAGCGTCTGCTTGAAAAGCTAAAGACAACGCCCGGCGCGGGCGGTAGCTTGCTCGACGAAAGCATGGTCATGGTGGGTTCCATCTTTGGCGATGCCAATCAACACGACACCCGCAACATGCCGATCATTTTGGCGGGCGGTGGCTTTCGTCATGGTCAACACCTTGCGTTTGATCGCCGCAACAACACCCCAACGTGCAACCTGTTCGTTTCCATGTTGCATCAGCTCGGGCTCAATCAGTTTGAGACATTTGCATCTAGCACCGGCACCCTCAACGGACTGGAGACCGCATCATGAAATCGCAACCAACTGACACCAAGCTTGCTGGTCGTCGTCGATTGCTACGCGCCAGCGGCGTGACCTTGGCACTGCCGTTGTTGACGTCGGCAACATCAGCACGAGCCAAAGAGATGGATCGTCGCGTGATGCCCGAATCCGATGGCAAGCCGCGTCGCATGGTGTTCATCTGCAATAACTTGGGCCTGCACATGCCCTACTTTGTGCCGAAGGAGACCGGATTTGATTACACACCGTCGCCCTACCTCGAAGTTTTGGGCGATGACCTGCGACGTAAGATGACGGTCTTTTCGGGCATATCCCATCCCAGCGTTGACGGTGGTCACGCGGCTGAAAAATCGTTCTTGACCGCTGCCCCGCATCCAGGAAGCGGCAGTTTTCGCAACAGCATTTCGGTCGATCAGTTGGTCGCAGAAACAGTGGGAAGCCGCACCCGCATCTCATCGTTGGTTCTCAGCGCGAACGGTGGCGGTTCGCTTTCTTGGACACGCAGCGGCGTTCCCATTCCGGGCGAGGAATCACCATCGAAAGTATTTCGCCGTCTATTCACCGCGGGCACCCCGTCGGAGATCAACGATCAAGTAACGCGTTTGCGTCAGGGCGCCAGTGTCATGGACATGGTCCTTGGCGAAGCACGGCAATTGCAACGCAAGCTCAGTCGTGATGATCGTGCCAAGTTCGAAGAATACACGACCAGCGTCCGCGAGGTCGAACAGGAAATGGTTCGACAACAGGAATGGGAACGACGCCCCAAGCCGAAAGTGGATGCCAATGAACCCGTCGACATCCGTGATCAAGCCGACACGATCGGTCGTTCCAAACTGATGTATGACTTGATGGCGTTGGCGTTGCAAACCGATTCGACACGCATTGCATCAGTCATGGCCGTGGGATGGTTTGCGGTGCCACCGATCGATCAAGTCCACGAAGGTTATCACACCCTCTCACATCACGGACAAAACGAAGCCAAGTTGGCTCAGTTAGCGATCATCGAAAAAGCTCACCTTCGTGGTTTGCGAACCTTCTTGGAAAAACTCGATTCAACGCAGGAAGAAGACGAGACGCTCTTGGACCGCACGATGGTTCTGTTTGGCAGCGATCTCGGTAATGCATCCAGTCACAACAACTCGAATCTACCCGTTGTATTGGCGGGTGGTGGTTTTCGACATGGACAGCATTTGGCTTTCGATTCCACTCACAACGAGCCCCTTTGCAACGTTTACGTCAGCATGCTGCAGCGCATGGGATTGCCGATTGATCGATTTGGCACCAGCACGGGAACGATTCGTGGTCTGGAGTTCCAGTCATGAAAAGCTGGCTGGGCGTCCTGCTGACGATCGTTACTGTGACATCGACCGCAAAGGCAAGCGGTCAGCTGGCGTCGCCTCAAACCACTGCGTTTTTGAATCGCTACTGCGCCGATTGTCATGCCGATGGTGCCGATGGTGCCGATGAAGGTGGGTTCACGCTTGATTCGCTCAACAAGTCGCTTGACGACCCCGTCGATTTCGAAGCATGGCGAATCGTGCACCACCGCATCAAACATCGGGAGATGCCTCCGCCTGACATGGAGTTACCCAGCGATGACGAGATTGTTGAAGCGTTGGCACCCATCTCAAATGCACTGATCGCCGCCGAGCGATCGCAGCAAAAGGGCCAAGGCCGAGTCACCGCCCGACGACTCAACGCGATTCAGTACGAAACCACGCTGAGTGATTTGTTGCAGTCGCCACTTTCAATCGCCAATCTGTTGCCCGAGGACGCCAAGGCTGAAGGGTTCACGACGGTGGGCGAGGCGCTGAATATCTCGAGCGTGCAAATGGCCGCTTACCTTGATGCCATTGATGTCGCTATCGATCAATCGGTGCGGTTTACAGAACGACCACCAACGCAACGTTTTCGGCTGTCATTGCTGAACAACCATGGCTACATGGAAAACTATCGCCTGCAACATCCGGCTTTGCCTGTGGTCGACGGCATGAACTTGTATGCGACCGAGGCGATGTCGAATCATCATGCATTGTGGGGCCATTACGTGGTGCCGCGCTCGGGTCGTTATCGAATCACGTTGTCGGCCTATCGTGTCAACACCGACGATCCGATCGCGCTGACGCTACGAGTCGGTGGCAACGGTCACAAGGAATCCTTGCGTGAGCCGCATCGTCTGTTGTCACACTTGGAAATCGACTCCAGTGAACCGCGACCCTATCAATGGGAAGGCGATCTGCTTCGGGGTCACTTTTTGCATGTGTACCCATCCGAGTTGCCGATCTATCGCTTTCAGAAAAACAAACGTTACTCGCAGGTACGGTGGCAAGGTCCAGGGGTGTGCGTTCAGTGGCTTGAGATTGAAGGGCCGCTGATTGAGTCGTGGCCTCCACCAGGTGAGGAAATCCTGTTCGGCGGTGTCGCAACCGAACCGGTCCCCGGTGCAAGCAACCCCGATCCGAACGAGCAGCTCAACTCGCCGCCGATCATTCCAGCCGATCCTCGAGAGCGTCCCGCCGACTGGCCACCCGGCGGCAACTCATGGCAGCTTCTCGCAGGTGTGGTCAACAATCGAGCGAAGTTTCCGGCCCAGGATTACTCTCGGCGGCGCGGCCAAGTCATCAAACAAATCTTTCTTGGCAGGCACCCGAAGGCCGATCCGCTACCCGACTACCAAGCCGCACCCCATTACCTGCCAATGGGAAGTCCTTTGCCCAGTTATGGCGGCGAGCCGATTTACAAGAACGTGCCCCACCCCGGACCGCTTAATCGCACGTTTCAATTGGCTCCGATCGATCCCAAAGCGGATGCGGAACGTTTGATTCGGCGAATGCTGCCACGTGCTTTTCGTCGACCGGTACCCGATCGCGAAGCGGATCGCTACGTCGACTTTGTGCATTCTTGGCTCGATCAAGGTGTCTCTTTTGAATCTGCGATGCGAACTGGGTACAAGGCGATCTTCACGTCGCCCCAATTCTTGTTTCACCAGTCATCGCTGACTGAACCCGAACCAGAACGAACCGAACCAGGACAAACCGAATCGGCAAGTGTGAGCCTGGCCGACGGTAATGCATCGAAAAACGTTGCCATCGATGATTTCGCGTTAGCGGAACGATTGGCGTACTTCCTTTGGTGCAGCACGCCCGATAAAGAACTGCTGTCGCTGGCCAAGCAAGGTCGCCTGTCCAAGCCAACGGTGTTGCGAGCCCAGACCGAGCGATTGCTTTTGGACAGGCGCTCGCAACGATTCGTGAAGGATTTCCTCGGTCAGTGGCTGGATCTTCATGACATTGAATTCACCACTCCCGATACGCATTTGTTTCCTGAATACGATGCCGTGCTTCACACGTCGATGCTCAGTGAGTCGCATGCGTTCTTTCGTCATCTGCTCGATCATGATTTGAGTGTCCGCAATCTGATGGATTCGGACTTCGTGATGATCAATCGCCGGATGGCCGATCACTATGGCATCGATGGTGTCGCTGGCATGGAACCGACCTTCGTGCAACTCGATGACGATAGCGTCCGTGGTGGCGTGATGACTCAAGCTGCAGTGTTGAAGGTCACCGCCAATGGCAGCCATACATCGCCGGTGGTGCGTGGTGTTTGGATTAACGAACGCATCTTGGGCACGCCTCCACCGCCACCACCGCCGGGGATACCCGCGGTCGAACCCGACATTCGTGGTGCGACCACCATTCGTCAGCAGCTTGAGAAACATCGAAGTAATGATGCCTGCGCATCGTGTCACGCCAAGATTGATCCGCCGGGGCTTGCACTCGAAAGCTTCGATCCGGTCGGACGATTCCGAACCAAATATCGCGTGCTCGACCCGACCAAAGCTGATTTGAAAAAACAGAACCACTCGCTTCGTTACACCGAGGGCCTCTCTGTTGACCCTTCGTTTGAACTTGCCGACGGTCGTCCGTTTGCTGACGTTCGAGAATTGAAACACATCCTTTCATCCGACACCAACAAAATTGCCAGTACCTTTATGGACCGGCTGCTGGTTTACGCGACTGGAGCGACCTCATCGTTCACCGATCACTCCGAGATTGAATCCATCGTGAACCGTCTGGGCAATGAGAATCTGGGCGTGCGCTCGCTTGTGCATGCGGTCGTGCAAAGCGATCTTTTCCGCCATCGTTAATCAATTACAACGGCATTGATGATGCCTGTGCGGCGTATGTCTTCGGCGACGCATGATTGGCAAAGCAAAAGCTTGCCACGTAAGATACTGCTGTAGCGTCACGATAGGCGGGATCGATGCGCTTTGTCATTTTGGGCGGCGATTTCTTGCCAATTCCAATCTGCTCATGACTGTCTTCCACGAATGTCTTTTGAAAGGGAACTTCTGATGCGTTATCCACTCTGCTTGTTGACTGCCCTGTTCGTTGGTTTCGCTGCTCAAAATGCAGCCGCTCACTGCCAAGTGCCCTGCGGTATTTATGGTGATCAGCTGCGGTTCCAGTCCATGCTCGAAGATCAAAGCACTATTGAGAAAGCCGCGGTTCAAGTAGGTGAATTGTCGGAGGATCCAACTCCCCAGAACATTAATCAAATGGTTCGCTGGGTCTCAACTAAAGAAAGTCACGCCTCCAATATTCAAGCCGTGATTGCGGACTACTTCATGGCCCAGCGGATCAAAGCGGATGGAGATAATTACGGACCCAAGCTGATGACGGCCCACGCCGTGATGGTCGCCGCGATGAAAGCCAAGCAATCATCGACACCCGAGACAGCGGTGGCTCTTAAGAAAGCCATCTTCGATTTCTACAAGGCCTACGAGGGTAAGGATCCTGAAATGCACAGTCACGACTGAGCACTCGGTCGATCACCCAACATCGATCCAAGCCGCGAGCTTGCGGAAATCCGAACTGAGTCCGCATGGGTGGCTGATTTCTGATCCGTTCGGTTGCACGGCTTGGATGGGTTGTCGGATGAATTACTTGTCGTGAATCGACATTCTTGAGCAGGTCGCGTTGACATCACCGCACCGCAACGAAGCGTTGAACGAGATGGGCTGATTGGGTGACAACCAGGTTTGCCCGTCGACGTCTTTCCAACTTTTTCAACGCGCGGCGGCATTCATGTTTGCGACCGATTCCGACTTCCAAGGCTACTACGAGGCAATTCGCAAGTCGTGTGCAGTCATCGAGTTTAAGCCTGACGGCACGATCATCGATGCCAATGATATGTTCTTGACGACGGTCGGCTATAACCTGAGCGAAATCGTCGGGCAGCACCATCGCATCTTCTGTGATGCCGACTACGCCAAATCCATCGCATATCAAGATTTTTGGAAGTCGCTTTCGGCTGGTCAGTACGCCAGCGAGATCTATCAACGCTTTGGCAAGGGCGGCAAAGAGATTTGGATCCAGGCGACTTACAACCCGGTTCTTGATCGACGTGGTGAGGTGGTGAAAGTTGTCAAATTTGCCACCGACATCACTGAGCAACAAAGCCGCACCGCGGACATCGAGGGCAAGGTTGCCGCGATCAGCCGTTCGCAAGCGATGATCGAGTTCACGCTGGATGGAACGATTCTGGATGCCAACGAGAATTTCCTGGCCACGGTGGGCTACACCATTGACGAGATTCGCGGCCAACATCACCGCATATTCTGTGACCCGGACTATGCCGCTTCAGTGGAATACAAACGGTTTTGGAACAAACTCGGTGGTGGTGAGTATGTGTGTGACCAATTCAAACGCTTCACCAAGTCGGGAGAGCCCGTATGGATCGAGGCCAGCTACAACCCGATCCTTGATGCCGCGGGTCGCCCTTACAAGGTCGTCAAATTTGCAACCAACATCACCGATCAAGTCAAACAAAAGGACGCCTTCAAACTGCTTTCGCTGGTTGCCAATGAGACGGACAACGCTGTGGTGATTACGGACAAGGAAGGACGCATCGAATACACCAATCCCGGCTTCACCACGTTAACGGGATACGAGTCGGATGAAGTTCGCGGGCGCAAACCGGGCACTTTTCTGCAGGGTCAACACACCGATCCCGATACCGTCCAGCGGATTCGCGACCATATCCGTGATCGCAAACCATTCTATGACGAGATTCTCAATTACACCCGCAATGGCGATCCATACTGGATTTCGCTGGCGATCAATCCGGTCTTTGGGCCCAATGGCGAACTGGAGCGTTTTGTCTCGATTCAAGCCAACATCGATGAAACCAAGCTCGAGTCGCTTGAGTTTCATACGCGGCTTGAAGCCATCAGTGCGTGCGGTGCGATGGCGGAATGGAATGCCGACGAAACGTTGATCGACTGCAACGCGTTGTTGTGTCAGCTAACGGGCACGTCGGATGCTTCGTCGATCCGTTGTGATTTGAGTGAGTTGTTGGATGCTTCGTCACTCGCTTCACTTCGCAAGAACGGAAAGCATGAAGGAACCGTGGCTTGGCCAACTGCATCGGGCGAACATGTGTCATTGGATTCCGTCATTTCGACCATCTGCGATTTGGATGGCAAAATCTCGAAGTTTGTCTTATTCGGAGTCGATACGACCGCTCGCCAACGCCAGATTCGAGAAGAGACCGAGCGGGCGATGAACAGCGCGATGCAGTCAAGCAAACAGATTTCCGATGCGGTATCGACGATCGATGAAATCTCCGATCAAACCAAGTTACTCGCGCTCAATGCAACCATCGAAGCCGCCCGTGCCGGTGAGGCCGGACGTGGATTCAATGTGGTCGCTTGCGAGGTTAAGGAACTGAGTCTCCGATCGTCGGAAGCGGCTGGTGAAATCGGCGATATCGTCCGCCAAAGCGAAGCGAGTGTCCGCAACCTGGCCACAACCCTCGAACGATTGTTCGGCTGAGCGTTCAGTGATAGGAGTCAGACCGTGAGGCATCGATCTCTTGCCGCCACACGCCACGACTCAGCCGCAATCTGATTTCGAACACCCCACACCGACGCGTGCAATGCCATCGTCGGACAGATGTGAAACGGTAATCCATAAAGCACGGTTCCCGGTGGATTGCGATCGGCAAGCTCGGTTCGCAACACCATGTGCTCCTCGGAATGAGAGACAAAGGTTGCGGCATCAAGTCCAAACAGTTGCACCCGAGGTGGTTTGAATTCGGATGCGATCGCCTTGTGTCCCAGATCAATGCAAATCAAATCTCGGGCGGGTCGGCTGATGACTCGAGTCAACACGACGGCGGCGACTTGATACGGCAACGATGGGGTGACTCGAAGCTGTCCCGCATCCCATAGCACGGTCGTTCCAGCGCTGACTTCCACGTCGTCGTGTCGGGCAAGCAGATGACTCGTTGGTGTGCCCGATGCGACCAACCGATCGATCGTCATGCCAGCTTGCCGACACCGATCCCGCAAACGCCAGACCGGTTCAAAGGCCGCCTCGACCTTCTGCTCCAGTGTTTCATCGTCGGCGTCACGCAGATGCCCGTCGTACGCGTGCAGGCCGGCTGGGATAATCCCCGGTAACCTGCACATCGTCCACAGCAACTCAAATGCGTCATCGCCGGGCGCAATACCAGTTCGATCCATACCCACATTCAGATCGATCATCAAACGAAGACGGACCT
>JBCCJB010000032.1:0-19317 GCA_039028015.1 Planctomycetota bacterium | reverse complement strand
TCCCCCAAACTTCGTTTGGGGGAGGTAGGTCAACGTAAGTCAATGCAGCCTTTGGATTGAATGTTGATAAGCTCCAACAGTCGCGATGGCGATCACTTCGTTTGCTCTTTGATTGCTTGCTTCAGCTGAGCAATGTCTTGCTGCAATTGATCGATTTGGCTTTGGAGCGACGCAATGCTTTCCGGCTGATCACGAATAGCACCCTCATCTCCGGTGATATCGAGTCTTTTGATTTCGACGCTTTGCTTTTCAGGCAGCTCCGGAAACGTGGCATTCAATTCGATGTTGCCTTCATCACGTTTCACCGTGATCACAATGGTCGCGCCAGATAAATCCGATGAAATCAGATTGCGAAGCTGATTCGCGTCCTCGATTTGGGTGCCAGCCACATCGAGTATCACATCACCGGGTTGCAGACCGGCCTGATCGGCCACGCTACCGACGTTAACCGCGTCGACAAGAACGCCCTCCTCGGCATCGCGAATGCCAATCCCCAACATCAGGCGGTCATCGACACTGGGTGACATTCGCCATCCCATGCCATAGCCCGGTCCCAAACGCTGAGCGGGCGGCAGTGCGTAGGCTGGCGGCATCGGTGCGAGCCCACGTCGACCTTTCGGCGATCCAAGCATGCCACCGAGTGATTCGTTGAGCGAACGCCAAAGCTCATCCGGTGAGATCACTGTGCCACCCGTGATGCCCCACGAATGTGATTGGGGCTCGACTCGTTCGTAGAAGCGAGTGCCATCGGCGTCCTGGTAATAGCGACGCCCATCCGCGTCCCGGTGCAGCGTCGGCGGCTGTGATGTAGCTGCCGCGTCGGATCCGTCGACGTCCTCAGCAACAGCGACCGACGCCATCAAGCCCAGAGACAACGCCGTGCCCAGAACAAGGACGACTCGCGAGCGTCGTTTAAAATCTTGCCCAAGCGTTTCTGAAATCGCACCTGACATTGCTTCGTTGCCCTCGTGTTTGGATGGATTAGAACGCGTTACCAGCGTGACCGGTCATAACGCACTCAGCTGAAATTCCGACGCTCGAACATTACGTCGATCAAGGCTCAGTCGTTCGCCAATTCGATGAGTTTGTCGATGCCGCGATGGAGCGTTTCGTCATCGGCGGCGAAACTGATCCGAAAGTGCGTGTCCTGCTGGCTAAAAATGTTGCCCGGAATGATCAACAGTCCTTGTTCAATCGCCGACTCAACAAACGCCGCGCCGCCCTGACCACGATCCAAATGCGGTGCCTTGGGAAACAAATAAAACGCACCACCCGGGCTAACCAGTTCGTAATGCGGTGACAGTCGCTCCACCATCAAATCACGTTTGCGACGGTAATGGTCGACGTGTCCCGCGACGCTGACCTCCATCGCGCGCAACGCACCCCACTGTGCCGGTTGTGGCGAACAGACGAACGAGTACTGCTGGATCTTGAGCATGGTCGCGATGATGTCCGGCGGCCCATGCACAAAACCAACTCGCCATCCCGTCATCGCGTGCGACTTGCTGAATCCATCAATCACGATCGTGTCGGGATTCTGCAACGCGGGCGAGTGATAGTTTTCATCGTAGAAGAACCGGCGATAAATCTCGTCGGACAGAAGCGCGATATTTCGGTCCGCAGCGATGCTCGCGACCGCATTCAGATCCTCCGGCGACGCGGTCACGCCAGTCGGATTGCCGGGACTATTGACCAAAATCATCTTGGTCTTGTCCGTGACCGCCGCAGCGATCTTTTCTGGGTCGAGCCGAAAATCGGGATAGCTATCAATCAGGACCGGAACACCACCACACAATCGAACCAGCGACGGGTACATCACAAAATACGGGTCCAGAAAAATGACTTCGTCTCCCGGATTGATCATCGACAGCATCGACAGCATCAGACCACCGGAGGTCCCGCTGCTGATGAAAACATCGCGATCTTGACCGGGATATTCGGCACGCACTTCCGCCAAGATCGCTTCACGCAGCGGACCGATACCTTGCGTTGGTGAGTAAGCGTTCTTGCCTTCACGAATCGCATCAATTGCGGCTTGTTTGATGTCGTCGGGCACATCGAAGTCGGGCTGTCCGATGGACAGATTGATTGGGTCTTTCAACTTCGCGGCGAGATCAAACACCCGACGAATACCGCTGCTATCAAACGAGGTCGTTCGATCAGCAATCCAAGAGGCGGGGGCAGCGGACATGTTTACTTTCCTGATGATGGTCTCGGTCGACATGACACCGTCGGTCCGTCGCGTGGCAGATGTAATGGACTCAATCCAGTTCGACTGTGTTCACTGAAATCATGGCCGTCAATGCACTTGACGTACGACACGTGCGTCACCGCATTTGAGCCCAATCGGTCTGAAATCCTATCCGACAAATGATGAGCCGAACGCGTTAGCGTCGGGCGGCATCTGAAATGCATAGCGAATTTGAGAACCGAGACTAGGCACTGTCCCGTAAATATGAGCCGAGCGCGCTAGCGTCGGTCGATGACGCTTCAAAGCTCGCAAATCGGGGCCCGCGGCTAGCGCCGTCGGCTCAGGAAAACGCTGCATACCATTTACGGGACAGTGCCTAGCGTCTTCGGCTCATTGAGCTCGTTCGCTTGATTTTCGGATGGACTCTCACGGCAATGACGCCAACGGCTTACTCATCAACCGACGTCATGACTGACCAGCCATCGATCGTGGTTTCGCCATGCACGCCGCACCGGAATTGGAGGGGCTGCTCAAGTCCAATCGCCTGATCCGTCATGGGGTTTTCGAGAAGATGCGAATCGGAAATGTTCGCGAGCCGATTGTTGACGATTTTGGCGGAATAGCTCGATTCGTTGCGCAGCAAAGGCCGCGCCTGACCCTCGCACTCGATGATGTTGTTTGCGATTTCGGTGTCACTGAAATCACCGCCGCCAATGCCAAAGAGCCCCTCGGTTCGCGGTGTGATGGTTGTCCGCGTGATGATGTGATTGTTTCGAATGACCAATTTGGAAAACGCACGCTGATTCCAAATCACACCTCGGCCCGGGTTGCTGACCAAGTTGTTGTGGAACCATGCGGGACCTGGTGATGCGACACCACCAAAACCGCTGATCAGATTGCCGCCATCTTTCGTCACATCAAAATCAAACCGGTTGTGATCGATCTCAACATGATTCCGCGGAAATTCGATTGCGTAGCTGGTGGTGAACAAGTTGTGATGCAGATGGAACGAACGCTCATCGTCGCCGAGACTGGGTCCACCACCATGCTTGGGAATCGAAACCACACCGTTGAGGACGTTGTGATCAATTTCCATTGATCGATTGCCCTCGAATGGAAACTCGATCGAAAAGTTCACGCCGATCGTGTTGTGATGGATTCGGATGTTCTTGCCACCTCGGCCTTTGATGCCATAGTGGTTACCGGACTTGCCGGGACGGCGATCTGCGTTTCCAAACGTGATGCGATTGTGGCTAATCTCCGAATCGGACATCCAGGTTGCGAAAATCGCTCCCCCGGAAACACCACCATCAATTCCCGGTTGGCCATCTCGTTTCCATTTGCCTCCCGCGCCGATGAATTGACAGTCGGTGATCTTAGCATCGCTCATGAAATAACAACGAATGCCCGAATACAAAACGTCGCTGACACGAAGATGCTCAAGTGTGATGCCCCGGTTTCGCGTTCCAAAGATTGCTCCGTGCAGATCAGGACCCGTTAGCGTCAGATGAGCGAGCGTGATGTCGCTGGCTTTGTTCGGCAATCGAATCAGGTAGGCACTGGCATCGGCCTGCTCCGGTCGCATTTCACCTTTTGGCAACGTGCGCGTCGACGGTTTCCACGATGCGGCCTGTGTGATAATCGTTGCGTCAATTCCTGAACCAATAACGGTCATCCCAGGGGAAAGTTCAAGCGATTTTGTAAGTTCGAAACGTCCTGCTGCGAGCCGAATGGTTGTGTCCGGGCTCGCGTTTTCCACCGCTGCAACGAGTTCCGAAGCATTGCGGACCGTGACATCACCCAACGCGGACGTCACAGTGATCAGCAAAACGAAAGCGAGACCGGATAGGCCCGTAGCAATGGCGTTCATGGTGTCGGTCGATTAGTGCCCATCAAGAAACTGATTTTCAATCACATATCCCGCAGCGGTTTACTGACATGACGCAAGCCGCGAAGACGCGTTCCGCTCAGGATACACGGGTGGAGCTGGGCACCTGGCAGGGGCGTGCCCTTATTTTTGTCTCGGCGGTGTTGTGGAGCACCAGCGGCTTCTTTGCCAAGGCACCCTGGTTTGACGACTGGGACGCGGATAGCCGAGGCTGCTTGCTCGCCTTCTTTCGCAGCCTGTTTGCCTTGCCGGTCCTGCTGCCGCTGGTCAAACGATTCGACCTCCGCCCCATGATGATCGTGATGACGGTCTGTTTCGCGGTCATGGTTTGGACATTCATGTCGGCGATGTCGCGTGGGCCCGCGGCGACGGCCATTTGGCTTCAATATCTATGTCCAGCTTGGATCGTCCTGAGCAACCGTTGGTTTGCAAAACAGTCCATCGCGTTTGAAGACGCAAGAATGCTGCGATTCAGCATGTCCGGTGTGGCGTTCATCCTTGTGATGGAACTGCAACGCGGTGCCAACCTGACGGCAACGCTGCTTGGCCTGCTATCTGGCATGGCGTACGCCGGTGTCGTGACGTCGATGCGGTCACTGCGTGATTCGGATCCGGCTTGGTTGATCACGCTCAATCACTTGGCCACCGTGGTGATCCTCGCGCCCATCGCTTGGATTTCACATCAACCCATCACGTTGGTTGGGTATACCGCGTTGGCATTCTTTGGCATTTTTCAAATGTCGATTCCCTACGTGTTGTTTGCCAAAGGCCTCGGATCCGTCCGCGGCGCGGAAGCATCCATGTTGACGCTGGTGGAACCCGTGTTGGTTCCAGTATGGGTTTACATCGCGTGGCACCATCACGTTTCTTATCAGCCGCCACCATGGTGGATTTGGGTTGGCGGAGCGATGATTTTGGCGGGACTGCTGCAGCGATACATTTTGAATCCACGCGGCAAATCAAACCGAGAAGCGTGACACGAGCTGTTTGACTTCATCGGCCAAACCGGCCAAGGATTCACCGGCACTGCGTGTTTGGTGGGCACCGGCCGCCGTGCTGCGAGCGGCGTCCTTCACCGCCGCAATGCTGTTGACGAGGCTCTGTGTGGACTGAGTCGAGCGTTCCACGCCCGCTGTCACTTGACGACTCGCGTTGTTGGTATCAGCCATTCGTTTCGAAATCGCTGTGGTGGTTTTGCTTTGCTGGTCGACCGCATTGGCGATGTTGGACGAAAACGCATCGACCTGTGAAATCACTTGAGCGATTTCCTCGATCGAGTCGACCGCCTTGCCCGTTGACGCCTGAATATCGCCAACACGATTGCGGATGCCTTCGGTCGCTTTGGCGGTTTGCCCCGCAAGATCTTTCACCTCATCGGCCACGACGGCGAAGCCCTTGCCGGCGTCGCCAGCCCGAGCCGCCTCGATCGTGGCATTCAATGCCAACAGATTGGTCTGCTCGGCAATCTCTTCAATCACTTCAACAACTTTGCCGATCTCGGCGGCCGATTCGTCAAGCCGCGCGACAACGGTCTTACTCGATTCGGTCAACGAAGCGGCATTGCTGGCAACATGAGACGCCTGATCCGCATTGGCGGCCACTTCACGGATGCTGGTCGACAGATTATCGATGGACTCACTAGCCAAGCGAACGGCCTCGCCCATTTCATGCGTCGATTGGGAAATACTCACCATCTCATCATTCATCGCCTGGGCAGCTGAATCGGCAGCGACGGATTGCTCTCGTGTCACGTCAGCGCCCTCGTTCAGCGTCAACGCCGTATCAGTCAATTCACTCGACGCATCCGAAACCGTTCGGCTGCTACCACCGACGCTGGAAACGGCTTCGTGAAGCACGTCGAAGAATTTGTTGAGGCTCTTGGCCATGGCGCCAATTTCGTCATTACGATTGGCTTCAAACCGAACCGTGAGGTCACGCTTTGACTCCGCGTTCTGAATCCCCGTTACCAAACGTGCGATCGGCGTTGTGATCATGCGCGAGAGCACCCATGAGATCGCGATCGCCAAAGCAACCGCAACAATGCCAACGACAGCGATGGTGGTTCGTGAAAGCGCGTTGGCACTTTTCAATTGGGGACCCAAAGCATCTTGGTCCTTTTTCACCGACGCTTTGACGGACTCGGCCTGGGCCGCAATCGCCGGCCCAAGCTGATCAAGATCGCGGTCGACAATCAAATCCCGTTGACGCGTTGCCTGCACCAAACGGTCAAATGCGTTGCGATACTTCGCTTCAGATGAAACCACTTTGTCCAGTAAAGCCTTTCGGGTTGGGTTCTCGAGAACCGCGTCCAAGCGTTTCAGGTCGTCATCGAGCTGATCAAATTCCGAGCTGGCACGCGTGATGTCATCGTCCATTTTGCTGGTGAAGTACTTCACCACAGAAAGCCGACCGAGTAAAAGCCGACGAAGTGCCGTCCCGGCCAACACGCTCGCCTCAATGTCTTCGTCATCCCGCGCGCTCATCATGATGGTCGTTAGAGCACGCTCAATCTGCGGTCCCAGCGTGTTGAGCTGATCATCCAGGATTCGGTTCCGAATCGTTTGGGTTTCGCTCACTTCGGAAAACGCATCGCGGTAACGTAACAGCGACTGTTCGATGGAGTCGACGAGCTTGGCCCGCTCGGGCTTGGAAATTTCCCGCTGCGCTTCATTCAAACACGCTTCGGCTTTTTCAAGATAGTCGTTGTAATCATCGACGTCCTTGGCATCGGATGTGATCAAAAAGTCTTTGACATTCATCCGCACCATCAGCATGTTCGCTTGCAGCGAGCTGCAGAGATTGGAATCTCGCGCCAACTCGCGATAGTTGGTAAAACCGGTCGATGACTGATTGATCCCCTGCCACCCGGCCCATGCGACGCCGATCAACAACGCGGTCACGCTGGCAAACCCCAACCAAATCTTTGTCCTTAAGCGAATGTTTTGAACCATGGAAGCGAATCAAAGGTGTAGGCGATGAAAAAAGGATTGGTCGAAAGACCATCTCCGCACGTCTTCACTCTGGGATATCAATTCGTGCAAGTCGTTCATCGGGTCACCATTTTTGCAATACTTGCTACGGCCAATCATCGTGACCCTCACAACCGGTTCCAGGCGCGAACGGTTTGAACGGTTTCGATCTGCGATGCGACGCGGCGTAAGGCTTGCAGTGCATCGACTGGTTTCTCGCGTCACACGACTCTCGTTACCTTCAATCGGACTTCAAACTCGCCGTGTCATCTCTTGAAATCATCATCCGTGCCAGCGTCGATTGAAACGACAATCGATTTGGAGCCGACCGCCACCACAATGACGCGACGCCATGACCTGGATGCGCTTCGAGCAGTCGCGATGTTGCTTGGCGTGCTAATTCACGCCGTGCTGCCCTATGTTCCTTGGGGTGGTGCCATCTGGGGCATCCAAGATCCCAGCACGACGGCTTGGCTGGCACCAATCACGGAATGGATCCATGGTTTTCGCATGCCACTGTTCTTCATCATTAGTGGTTATTTCACGGCGATGTTGTTGCGGCGTCGTGGCCCCGCCAAACTCGTCTGGCATCGATTCCAACGGATCTTCATCCCCTTGGTGCTCGGCCTGATCACGTTGGTGCCACTTAATTTTGTCGTGCTGACGTTTGCGTCAGCCATGACCAAGCGTGGTGAGGACACCGAGGCACAGCGAACCGCGGATGACACTGCGTCACCGACCAGCAATCAGCTCTGGTCCTCAGCCATGTTTGGTACGTTGGACGAGCTAATCGACACGCTGACTGAAGGAGCCAACCCGAACAGCCGTTTGAACGACGGTTCCACGGTCTTGCATTCGACGATTTTGTTCGGGCGATATGCGGCAACGAAACAGTTGTTGGACGCCGGTGGTGATCCGATGATTCGCAGCAACGCGGGCCATGAAGCCTGGGAAAGCCTGCATGCGGATGAGGCGGTGACTCGGTGGATATCAAGTCTCACTGGCGTCGCGTTTGAACCGAATCGCATCGCACGAGGACGCATTCAAATTGCGAACCTCTTGGCAAGCCGTCACCCGAAAATCGACATCAGTGATTACAAACCTCCGTTTGGGCTGCCCTCAAACCAGTCCAAAACGACGCCAGCGAAGACAGGCGAAGATTCCCTGGCCGAGGACCAATCTCGTTCAACCGAGGCGTTCGACGAACAAGACAATACCGACGAGCAAAACAAGAAATCCGAAGCTGCTCGGTTCTTGACCGAGTTTCCGCTGATGCAGCACCTTTGGTTCCTGAATTTCCTGTGTTATTTGGTAATCGGGTTTGTGATCGTCGATCGGTGTGTGGGATCGAAGCTCGCGGGGCCATGGGTGTACTCTCGCACCCGACTGGCAGTCTTGGTTCCGGTTGTCGTGGGAATGTTCTTTTGGTCTAAGCCAGCTTTGCAATCCTTTGGCCCGGAGACGTCCGCAACGCTGATTCCGCGAGTCTCGTGCGTGATGTTCTACGCCGTTTTCTTTGGATTTGGAGCGTTGATGTACGACGCTCGTCGCTTTGCTCGCCCACCCGGCCGATGGTCAGGGGTCGGCATGTTGTTTTCGATCGCAGTGCTCTGGCCCATATCATTGGTCTTGAAAGAGCAAGCATTTGTGGGCGTGCGTTTGTTGGATTACACGGTCGAGGCACTTTATGCCTGGCTGTTCAGTTTTTCGATGATGGCTTTTTTTGAACGACACGTGCATGCCGAGCGACCCGTGATTCGTTATCTGTCCGATGCGTCCTACTGGATTTACCTTGTGCACATCCCCGTGGTCGTGTTGCTGGTTGTCGTGGCATATGACTGGCAGGTTCCAGCGATCATCAAGTTAACGTTTGTCAGCGCGATCGCATTTATCGTACTGACGATTTCGTACCACCTATTTGTACGCTTCACGCCCATTGGATGGCTTCTCAATGGACGTCGTCACCGGTTGCTGGCCAGCTCGGGACGAGCTGGATAACGTTGGGCCCACCGCGTGTTTGTGATCTGATCACAGACCTCAGACCAGTTGCGATTGCTTCGATCTGGGTCGCGCCAGCCAAGACCGCCCGCCATCGCCGCATTGATGGTCACCGCGTCCGCGATGCCAGAATCAATGATCCGGCTCGATTCGATGCGCATGGTGGTGGCCATCATCGACGCCAGGCTCGCGGCATCATCATGTTGCAACTCATGATGCCGGTAGCGAAGCACGAGTTCATTCCACTGATTACCGTCCGGATAGGCATTTCCCCGGCGCATCAATTTGACCATCGCGGGCAACAACGGCGACGGATCGAGGCGTTCGGGAAAAGCTTGCCAGACGACTCGACCACCGTCAAATGCGGTTTGCGGACTGATCAACTCAATCAATTCAAGCGGCGACATCGGCATTCCGTAGGCGAGCGCGGCTTCACGAAGACGCTCACGCGAAACGCCTCCACACACAAACCAAAGACTGAGATTGAGGTACGGCGCCAGCATTCGATTGACGACAAAACCTGGACCGTCACCGACATCCATCGGCGTTTTGCCAAGTCGACCGAGGTGATGATGACATGCGGTGATTACCTCCGCATCGGTTTCAGCATGAGGAATGACCTCAGCCGCGTCGCGACCGACCACGGGCATGAAGAAATGCAATCCCGTTAATCGCGATGGCGTTTTCATCGCCGATGCGATCTTTTCGATTGACAATGTCGACGTGTTGGTCGTTAAGAATGGCTGCCGCCCAAACCAATTCGCGGCGTCGCGAAAGAACGCCTGCTTGATTTCGAGCTGTTCGGCAATGGATTCAATGACCAACCAAACCGGTTCGGGTTCAGACAGGATTGGGACCGTTTCATCGCGAACTGCCGGATGGTTATTTGGCAGTATCGCTGTCACCGGGAGATCGATTCGGGCACCCCAAGGACAAGCATTGATCCAAACGCCATTGTGATGATGGACTAAGCGATCACATGCAGCTTGCAAGGCAGCCGAATCGCGATCAACCAACCAAACGGGAATGCCAACACGCAGATGATCGGCGGCAATGGCTTGGCCGACAACGCCGACGCCAACGATCATCACCGCCGGCGTCGGGCGGGCCGGATCGAACGTTGACAACGTTTCGCCCGTCAAGCTCACGGACGCGGCAGGATCGCATCAATCGGAGCCGATTGGGCTTGTTTCATCCGATCCTGGAACGCATCTGAATTGACGTCATCGGTGGGAATCGGTTGAGGCACCAGTACCAATCGCACCGGAGTGTTTTCGGGTGGAATGCGATCGGTGATGGGCGAAAACAACAGGTTGCCCGCGTCGGCACTGCTCGAAAACGGGACGTCCATCATCGCAGTGCTAAAGTTGGAGACGCAAATCATGTCTCCACCGTCGGCCGTGTAATACTGCGTGCCGTCTTCGGGGTCCTTCCAAAACGAACTGCCGGCAAACACCCACGTTGGCTCCATTGGTTCGTTGGTTTCAGTATTTTGAATCCACTGTCGCGCATCACGAACTTGAAACGCGCCCCGTTCGTCTCGCCAAGTCGCATAGACGAGAATTTCTTGGCCGGTCGGCGGAAGAAAATCCGGGTCCCACCGCACCGTGGTGCCTTGTTGCGTGCCGATGGCGAGTAAAGCGGCATGGACTTCGCTGCTTTTGGCAAACACCGCGACGATCGATTCATGTTCCTTAGATCCAATCGGACACGCAAACATCTCGAGTGGTCCTCGCCGCATGGTGACGTAGCCATCGATGTACACACGTTTGCTCTGGCGATCGATCCAGAGGTCCGGAAGGGGCGAAAGTTGCTGTGTCTTGGGAGGTGCTGCATATCGGTCTGCGATTTTTCGAAGCTCTTTTTTGTACTCTTGCAATTCGGCTTCCAGCTTGGCTTGCTCGCGAGCCACCGCTTCGTCATCGATGACGGGTTGAGGCAGCGACCGCTTCATCGATCCCGCCGGCTTCGACTCTTGTGCCGCTGCGTCATTGATCGCCTTTGCCGAGTCGCTCGATTGTTGCGCTGCACGATTTGCGTCCTGCTCAGCGTTATCAGTCGACTGAGCCCAAATCGAACTACACGCGCCTTCCAGTGCGATCCAAGCGAACAGAGTCGCCAACACAAGGGCACAAAATGGGCAGCGAGATCGAATCTTCATAGCGTTCACAGTATTTTTAACCTTCGCATCGCTGAATAAGCTGTCGCGTCTCGCTCAAGTATCTCGCTTATCCCATCGTGGGTCCATGACACGTCAGTCACGCCGTCCGCAAAACTTGTCCTTGGATCCAACGAACGGCCATACGTCTCCATCAAACAGCGAAGTCGATTTTTCTGTTGTCGAAAGTGCGATTGATAGCGTCACACACCACGCTGCATCGGCATTCCGCTGGGGCTGGACACTTGCCAACCAACGCGAGCCAACCGACGCTGAAAGAGCGTTGTTTGACTTGATCTCACCGGCGACCAAGAAAACAAAATCACATGGTGTCCGCAACAAAAAATCGAACAATGCCGGCGCAGGGCCGTCTCGCGATACCACGACGATGCCGTTCGATCTGGATTGGGAATTCTGGGCGAGTGAGTGGATTGAATCGATCGTCGATCAGCCACGATGTGTGACGCGAGCCCACCAATCGCTGCTGTGGGTAGTTGCTTTATCGGCATTGCGTTATCGGCTGAGCCAATCGACCTGGCTGCGTTTGCATCACCATCTTCTTGTGATCTGGGAAACGTGCCGCGATGATCCCGAAACGCATGAGTCAGTGCGACTGATCGTCATCGGTGAAATGGGACTCTGGCTTTCCGCATTTGGTGTCAACAAGCATCAGCAAGCAAGTATTCGGAAGACCAGTCTGGACAGCATCAATTCGTTCTTTGCCAATGGCACTGAATCGATCGCTGCCATCATGAAGCCGATCGAATGCTTTCGTTTGGCCGTCGGCAGCGTGATGCGGCTTCAATCGACCTTGCCCATCCTTGGATCAGGCAAATGGAAACGCATCCATCGAAACCTTGTTTTTGATATGGGCGGTTGGGTCGCGGCAATGACCCGCACCGATGCCACGGCTGTTTTTTCATCTCCGGCACTCAGACGCATGATTCGCCGCGATGATGCAAGCTTGCTGGACGTCATCGGGCAATGCGAACCTGAATCATTGAAACCAGCCATGGACGCAGCGCTTGGCGAACGGACGACCGGTGGTCGACTCGCTTGGTCGGTATCGCTTCCGGAAACGTTCTGGCATGACGATGAAGCGGCGAAGGCGGCTTTGCTTCCGGAATGGGATGTTCGCCGTGGACGTGTTTATGTTGATTACCAGGACACTGACATGCATCTGGAAGTCATGGGCGGCAAATGCACATGCCTGGCGGGCAAGATGCAAACGCTGATTGAAGTCGATGGCCATCTGGCACAGCCGACCGGACGCTGGGAATCAACGTGCGAGCATAGCGACGACGATGTGCATTACGTGGAAATGGAACAACCTCATGAGCATAACATTCGATTGCACCGACAATTCATGGTGGTTCGTGATGACCGTTGTGTTTTGATCGCTGACACGGCTATTCATGAGTCCGATCTGAATGCCGAACCCAGCCCGATTATACCGCGAACGACCAAAACAATACTCTGAGTGAAACGCCTGCCACATCATGACTCGATGCTCGCCACCGAGCAGTCCGAAACGCGAGAAATCTTCCTGCATCAAAAGAGACAAGCAGACACTCGACGGCGGGCAATGGTGCTGCCGCTGGCCGCGCCCGAATGGCGGCTCAACCTGAGTCCCGCCACGCTTGCGATTACGGAGGATCACTTCCTGGTTGCGACGACAAGCGGATCAGCAGCGGTCTATCAGCCAATCTGGTTTGATTTTCAAGCCCGCCGATTTCCACGAAAGCGGACGTGGCGGCAATTAACGGTTGCCGAATCGTTGCAATTGGTCCCATCGCATGTCGCGGCGGCCTACCGCATTCAAGTTGGTAGTGAGCACTGGGCGCTCTATCGCTCGCTGCGTCGCAGCGGGGACGCGGGCGTGACGCCGCGCACATTTATGGGGAAGCACCTATTGGCGGATTTCTTTGCCGCTCGTTTTCATCCTTCCGATGGCGGTATGGAAGAACTTGTGACCGTGGATGCCGAACCGTAATCCAACGAGTTTTGCTATCTCGAGTTCATTTCGCGTTTCGGTGGGCGGGTAGCAAATTTTTTTGACGAAAACTGCATCCGATTCGGTCTTTACCGCGAAAGCTCAATTAGTTGCCAGACCTCATATCGTGGCAACGTCGGCAAAAGGTGACTCCGATCAAGGGGATCGCCGCGGCCGACCCATCCCGGTTATCCCGTTCGTACAAGGTGATTGATGATGAGACGTTTGTTATGCGCAGCCCTAGTGGCAATGGTACTGTTTGGAAGTGACCGGCGTGCACAAGCCGCCGATATTGTGGACACCGCTGTTTCAGCAGGCAGCTTCAACACGCTCGCTGCCGCGTTGGGGGCTGCAGATCTGGTCGAAACGCTCAAGGGTCCCGGCCCCTTCACCGTGTTCGCTCCAACGGACGAGGCCTTTGGCAAGTTGCCCGCAGGTGTCGTCGATTCGCTGCTCAAGCCAGAGAACAAAGCCAAGCTAACCGGTGTGCTGACCTATCACGTCGTTAGTGGCTCGGTCAAAGCTGACCAAGTCGTTGGCCTGAGTGGCGCCACAACCGTCAACGGCC
The DNA here is from genome assembly GCA_039028015.1 of Planctomycetota bacterium. Lineage (GTDB taxonomy): Bacteria > Planctomycetota > Planctomycetia > Pirellulales > Pirellulaceae > Rhodopirellula. The sequence continues at coordinate 5,552 of JBCCJB010000032.1, read as the reverse complement.
AACGCGTCGAGATTTCGGCCCAGGACGGTGTGACCGTAGACAATGCTCAAGTGGTCCAAACTGACATCATCTGTGACAACGGCGTCATCCACGTGATTGATGCGGTGCTGCTGCCCGCCGATAAGAACCTCGCCGAGACCGCCCAAGCGACGCCGGGGTTTGGAACATTGGTTGCTGCAGCACAAGCTGCAGGTCTGGTCGGAGCATTAACCGGGGACGATGACCTCACCATTCTCGCACCCACCGATGATGCGTTTGCGAAGTTACCGGCGGGGACTCTTGATAATTTGCTCAAGCCTGAGAACAAATCGCAGCTTGCCGACATCTTGAAATTTCACGTGATTCCAGGCCGCGTCTACTCCGACGAGGCGCTGGCCAACGGCAGCGCGGGAACGCTTCAAGGAACGGCCGTGCAATTTTTCAACGGGAACTCGGGTGCCTCCGTCAACGGCGCGAAGTTGGTCACGACCGATTTGGATGCCAGCAATGGTGTGATTCATGTCATCGACACCGTCCTATTGCCACCGGCCCAGGCCGCGAGTGCGGTCGACCCACGTGGAATGATCCGAGATGCGATCGCTAGCGGTTCGGCCCTGTATAACGCAGGTCACCACGCGGCATGTGCATCGATTTATGAAGCAACGATGACGGACCTGATGAATGCGGATATCAGTTCGTCACTGAAGGGACACATGACCAGCGTGTTGTCGCACGCAGCGGGTACAAGTTGCCAGACAACGCGGGCTTGGACGCTACGTCGTGGGCTCGACCAAATGTACGCGCAGCTGCCTTAGTGCAGGCGTAGTCCTCCGCGAACGTGCCACAAGTGCTCACCATGACTGAAGAGGTGGAATCCTCATTTGCGACACCGTCTCGGGATTGCGAGACGGTGTCAATTCTGCAACGTGTCGCTGCCGGCGATCCGGTTGCCATGGAACACTGCGTCGATCGTTATGGCGATCTGATTTGGTCCTTAGTCAATCGCTTTGGTCCCACTCGCGTGGATGCTGATGATGTGACGCAGGACGTTTTCGTTCAGCTTTGGCAACAAGCACATCGCTTTGATCCAGCGATCGCTTCGGAAACCACATTCATCGCAATGATTGCGCGACGTCGCTGCATCGATCATCAGCGGCGTGAGGGTCGACAACCGGTGATTCATCATCAGTGGGAAGGCTCGCCAGCCGAGCCGACCTTCGAAAGCGTTGAGGTGCTTGAGCAGGCCGATGACGCGGCGAAAGCTGAACGATGTATGGAGCATCTTTCTGAGGCACAAAAGCAAGTGCTGACGCTGTCGATTGCAGACGGATGTTCACACCGAGTCATCGCGGATCACCTGGCCATTCCGCTGGGAACGGTCAAGTCGCACGCGCGTCGTGCTCTGATTCAGCTGCGTCAGTGCATGGGTTTGCAGGCGGACGCGGATATGTCAGGCGGTGTCGTATGAGTAAGAACGATTTGCCCTTGGATGACAACTCGCCCGAACGTGACTCCAACCCAATTCACCAGAGAAGCAACGAGGCTTCTAATAGTCAACTTGTCGCAGGGTATGTGCTGGGTGACTTGGAACCCGATGAACTCGAACGCGTCGAGATGATGGTTGGTGATGCTGGGTTCGCCGACGAACTAGCGCGAATGGAACGAACGGCTTCCGCTGTGGCAACCGCATTGGCACACCGCAATCGTTATTCGATGCCCAATCAGTTACGTGACCAAATCAAACGCGATGCTTCGCGCTTTCATCAACGCAGCGATGATGCGATACGTTCAAAACAAGTTGTTGCACCGGAAAGGGAGCACTCACGAGACGAGAATCAGCATCGGTCTGTCTATCGAGAGCGGTTGGCGTGGTGCGTTGCGGTCGCCGCATGCGTCCTCGCTATGCTTGCAATCAGCGTTCCACGACGCGACGGATCGCTCCAGATTGCTGAGACACAGTCTCTTTCATTGGCTGAAGAACGAACTCGTTGGGTCCAACGTTTCCCCAGTGCCGTCAAAGCCGATTGGACCGATGGAACGACACCGATGTCGGTCCCCGTCTCCGGTGACGTGGTTTGGGATGGGTCATCGCAATCAGGGTTCATGCGATTTGTTGGCTTGCCGGTCAACGACCCGGCCGAATCTCAATACCAGCTTTGGATTGTTGATCCGCAACGCGATGACGAACCGATCGATGGCGGCGTGTTCAACAGTTCATCAACGGATGAGATTGTCATTCGCATCAACGCGAAACTGAATGTGATCGAACCGCAAGCGTTTGCGATCACGATTGAAAAGCCGGGCGGCGTGGTGGTCTCGACACAGGAAAGATTGCCGCTACTGGCCCGCGTTGATGCTTCCTAAGGGACAGATTGTGCCGCTTCCGCCGAAAACGGTGGGAATCGCTGTTTCGCGCTAACGATTCGTCCGATTATGAGGATGATGTCGAGTCGTTTGTCGCAAAGGTTACCCGTGTCCGTCCCCGGCTCTTTCGTTCGCGACGCCACGGCAACGGCGTATCACTTCAGCATTGGCCGCCGGACGTCTGTCCTTGCGACATGGCTACCTGTTGCACTTGCGATGGTTTGCTGCTCGAGGGCAGTCAGCGATGAGGCGATCTCAGACTTTGAATTTCTGATCGAGACTTCGCTGATCGAGACTTCGTCGCTTGATACGACAAACAGCAGCCTGACCCAAGCGTCGGCGGCTCTCCCATCGGACATCCAATCTTACGAAACCGATCCGGTGGTGTTGGATGAGTTGATCAGGCTTCGTCAACGACTGGATTGGCTAGAAAATGCCAAGACCCCAATCGACAGCCAGTCGACCCACGACGTGATTTACGACGGTGGCTGGATGCTGCGGCCCCGCGATGCAAGTGCGACACCATTCCAGATGCGGATCGGGCTGCACAGCCAATTTCGGTACACCAACTTTGGTTCCGATATCGATTCTTTTGTTGATGCGGCAGGCAATGCCACATCGATTCGTGATCGGAACGACTTTGATATCAATCGTGGGCGACTGGTCTTTGATGGCTTTGTTTTTGATGAGGACGTCGGCTACTACGTCAACATTGACTTCAATACTGTCTCGCCCAGCCCAATACAGCTATTGCTGTCATGGATATCATTTCGCTGCAGCGACGCACTAACGCTTTATCTCGGGCTTGGAAAACTTCCCGGCAGTTGGGAATGGGAGCAATCATCGCGATTTCCGCTTGGAATCGAACGGACGCTCGCAACGACGTTTTTTCGCCCATCGATTTCCGCTGGTCTTTGGGCGACCGGCTCATTCGCCGAATCAGTCTTTTATCGCGCGATGATCGCCGATGGATTCAACACCTTCTCGCTACGCGCCGCTGAACTCGACACCAACTTTGCCTACAGCACGCTGTGGTGGTGGGAACCGTTGCGACGATGGAGCGACGAGGAATTCGGCGTTGGGTTTTCAGATCATGAGCACCACCGGAAACCGTCGGTTCGTTTGGGACACGGCCTAACTCAAAACACCAACGATGAGACATTTCTAGATTCGCCCGGACCCGAGCAAACCGTCATTCGTTTGAGTGACGGCACTCGCTTGGTCACCCCGGATGCCCTGCAGGCTGGTGAAACGGTGGGTTCGTTCGACCAGTGGCTTTACACGATTCACGCTGGTGTGAAATTTCGTGGTTGGAGCCTGTCATCGGAGGGCTTCTTTCGTTGGCTACGCAATATTCAGAGCGTTGATGGCGACGATTTGAGATCGTTGTTTGACAGCGGCTTTTTTATGCAAGCGGGCGCGTTTGTGGTGCCAGAACGGGTTGAACTTTTTGCTCGCACCAGCGAAGTGCACGGCGATTTTGGTCACGGCCGGGAAGTATCGGCGGGACTCAATTGGTATCTGTTTTCGACGCGATCGGCACGTGGCACGATCGAGATCACTGAGCTGGAAGATTCGCCGGCTCAGCAATCACGCACGGCATTTGTTGCCGGTGGCAACGGAACGATCGTTCAAGCGCAATTGTGGACCTTTTTTTGACGCTATCACGTTCGACTTGTCGGGTTGGACGTTCTCAAGAACACTTCGTCTTGATCGGGTCGCTCCGGAAGATTGCCTCCTATCTTGGATCTTGGTTGGATGTCCAAAGAAATCGTGGGTCGAACGATCGCGGTGTTGGTAGTGGCGTTATTTGGCTGTGGAGTCGGCTTCGATCAGTTCGATGATTTGGGTTTGACTCAGCCGGCCTACATCACATTAGCGATCTTGCTGGTCGCTGCGACGCTTTGGGTCAGCGAAGCCGTGCCATTGTTTGTCACAAGTTTGATTGTGCTGTTCCTTTGCGTGGTTTGGTTAACCCCTTCGATGGTGACGGCGGAGATCGCTGTGACCAAAGATGATTTTTTCGCTCCGTTTTTCTCGGACATCATCGTCTTGTTCTTAGGTGGGTTTGCCATTTCGGCGGCGCTTCACAAACGACAACTGGATGAATGGTTGGCGATGGTGATTATTCGTCGAACCGGTGACACGATGCCCAAGCTGATGTTTGGCGTCATGGTTGCGACCGCATTCCTTTCGATGTGGGTCAGCAATACCGCCACCGCGGCGATGATGCTGGCAACCGTGCTGCCGATTGCATCGCGTTTACCCAAAGAAAGCGGTTATGGACGAGCACTGATTCTGTCCGTTCCCTTTGCGGCGAATATCGGCGGACTGGGCACGCCCATCGGCACGCCGCCCAATGCGATCGCGATGCAGTACATGAGCGGCATCGGTATTCAGCCCGGATTTGCCACTTGGATGATGATTGGCATTCCCGGTGTTCTGGGAATGCTTTGCTTTGCTTGGATGCTGCTGATCGTGATCGCGCGACGCAGTGAGCAACCTCAATCCGATGAAGCCACGACCACGAATCAACACACTGCACTGTCCGGTGTGGGTGACGATACATCGTTGAGCCAACCCATCATCGAAAGCGATCCCATCGCATTAGCAACCGGCGAATCAATGGTGCGGCTGCAGAAAGACCGTGACTTTTTCATCATCGTGATCACGGTGCTGATCACGGCGTTGGGATGGATGACGGCAGCACTGCATGGTCAATCATCGGGAACGGTCGCGATGATCCCATTGCTCGTGTTTTTTGGAACTGGTGTGTTGGATTCGCGGGACCTGCGCAAGATGTCCTGGGATGTGTTGTTGATGATGGGTGGTGGGTTGTGCCTTGGCACCGCGATTGCCGAAAGCGGGTTGGCATTATGGCTGGTCGATCAATTGCCCATCGATGGTCTCACCCCGTACTGGCTGACTGTCCTGTTTAGCTCGTTTGCATGCTTGATGGCATCGCTGATGAGTAACACGGCGACCGCCAATATGGTGATGCCACTGCTGATTGGGTTGAACATTGATGCGCTGGGGCCATTGATCATCGGAGTCGCATTCGGTTGTTCGCTGGCGATGCCATTGCCGGTTTCAACACCTCCCAACGCAATGGCATTTGCATCCGGACGGCTACGAGTTGGCGACATGGTTCGTCCCGGACTCATCATCACGGTCACCGGCGTCGTGCTTGCAATGAGCACGGGTTATTG
>JBCCJB010000031.1:0-19582 GCA_039028015.1 Planctomycetota bacterium | reverse complement strand
TGCGCTGGGAGGGTGCTGTAAACGCTTGCCTCTGAGAGATTTAAAAACGGCACGACCTCGTTATCTATAGGAAGGTCGTAAACGAAAGCCCAGCTAACTTTCAGCGAAGGCCAGATCCACGCTCGCATACCGCGACACCCTCCCCAGCCACGCTGCCGCGGGCTGACCCTCCAACGACTTCGTCGCGGGAGGGTGAAGGGCCGATCGTTCCAACGCTTGTTTGAGTTCAAAATCTGACTGACTCCGACTTGAAGATGGAATCGTTTGCGATTTGAAAGCTTTCGAAAGCTCATGGAACTCGACACGTGGCCGCTCAGTAAACCCGCTGGCTCGACTGGTAGTGTTGCGGACGAGCGTTGGGCACACCCGGATGGATGTTCTGCTCGGTGATCCGAACGCGACTAACCGGATTGGGATAACTCATACCGGGTTGCTGTCGCACATCGATCTGCATGTGCTCGACGGGTCGTGGAATGTGCATGTGCGTGTGATTCCGGATCGTGTGCTTCTTCAAACCTGCCGGTGCACCCAGTGGGATATGCGGCGGGCCAGGCAAACCGATCGGCGTTCCCGAGTACGGCATACCGTACTGCGGCACATTCACGCCCGAGATCGCCCCGGGCAGGCTGGCTGGAACGCCACCACCCATCGAAGTACCACAGCCGTCGGGACCACCACAGCCTTCGGTCATCGCTGGAGCGAACGGTGCGGGCAAGCCGGCGATGGGCGGACCCATCATGCCACCGACGACGCCACCGCCAGCCATCTCGATGTCCTTATCCCCCAAGCGAATGATCGCGAGGATGCTTCCGCGACGATCAGCTTCCACGATCGGGTCGATGCCTGGATCAAGCCGTGTGCTGACCAGCGTATCGATTCCCGCCAATGCTGGACCTTGGAAGTCGGGATCGGGAAGGTAGATCACCTTGGTGACAAAGTTGCCTGTTAGAACTTGATCAAAGTCCTCTTCGTCGAACTGAATCGGCACCGAGTTGTGCGCCAGGTACGCACCGGTACGTGGATTGGCATAGGCCAACTCCACCGTTGGATAAAGCTCGACACCGGGACGCGTTGGAATGTTAGTCAGTTTCAAACGATACAGCCCGCCCTGTGGAAAATTCTGACGTGCGGGGACCACCAGCGGCTCGCTATCGAACATGCCGTTGCCGCTGATGTCGTATCGCACTTGCATGCCATCGGGACTGCCGAAGGTGACCTGTGCGGTCGTCATCGGAGGCATCATCGGCATGCCCATCATCACGCCACCGCCCGGCGGGATGTTTGAACTTGGACCGCTGAGACAGCCGCCTGGACCGGAGTTGCAATCATCGCCGCAACTTTGGCAGCCACCGGCAATGCGATGGCGGAAGCCAACTTGTTGGATTTCAGGCTGATTGGAGGGTGACAATCCTGCCAACCCAGACTCGACCGGATCAGCCGCAATTGGTGCTTTCGAACCTGCCGGTGTGGTCGGGTTTGTCGGCGTTTTGGGATGGCTCTTGGCAACCATCGTGTCCGTCATCGACGATGGGTCGGGTGCGTCTGTGCTAGCCATCATGCCCATGCTCGCTGGACCGCCACCAAAGGCGGGTTGGCCGAGCACGCCCGGTCCGGGACCACCGACGCCGGGGCCAGGTTGCATGAGTCGTTGCTCGGGAGGCAGGTTATGGCGAACCGGCACGCATCCGCTGGCGAGCATCGCCGTGGTCGCCGCAAACGCCAAATGTGTGACGATTCGTTTCATGATGTCCCCCAACTCTTGGGTCGGTAAAGGTTGCTTGGTCTAGATTCATCTTGAGAATGATTGACTCAGATTGGCCAATTCACTCGCTGCGAAGTCGGGACGTCGATCCGGCTGGACGCCGAAGACCGGAAACCCCTAAGATCGCACTCGTCGCGACCGTCTGTTCGGCAAGACGATCGGCCACGTAGCGGTAGCATCGGCACAAACGGGGTCGCATCTTTGGAAAAATCGTTACAACCACCCCAGGAAGCACGAGCCGAACGACGACGATGGCTCCGCGACATGACCACGGTTGTCTCATTGGGTCTCATCGCATTGGGCATGGCGTGGTTGTCGCCCGTTCAAGCTGCCTCACCCACCAATCATGCCGCCGCGAAGCAACTGATTCAGCGGTCCATTGGCGTCCACGCGGGTGGGCAAGCGTTCAATGCCAAGGTCCGCCAACGGGTTTGGGTCGGTGGACGCGAGGTGGTTGGCGTCGGCTCTTATGAGCAAGCCGGACAGCATTCGGGTCGGTTCAACTTGCAGGTCACCATGCACGATGGCGATGGCAAGCATTCGCTGCAACAGATCAGCGATGGTCGATTGATGTGGACACGTCAGCAAATTGGCGATCAGGTTTCACTTCGACGCATCGACGTGGGTCGTTTGGATCAATGGATCAAACCCGGAACACGAGATTCCAACCTCACGCTACCACCTAGCTCCTTGATCGGAGCGTGGACCGAGTTGATGCACTCGCTGACTCAAGATTATCGGCTTGCCCTAGCGCCCGGATCGATCGAGCAAAGTGATGGCCGGAAGCGTCGCGTGTGGATTGTTCAGGGTGTGTTGTCTGATCAAGCACGTTCGCAAATTCTGAAAGAGATTGGCCAAAGTGCATTGCCCGAATTGCTGCCGACCCGCGCGGTGCTGGCGATCGCGCGCGACAATGATCCTGAGACCAACTTTGGTTCGGGCTTGATGCTGCGATTAGAATTTCGTGCTGAACCGGTCGCTGATGCGGAGGGGAATGTCGGAGAATGGGGACCGCTGATTTCCCTGATTGAAATGCACTCACCGCGACCCATCATGGCACCGCCAATAGGACGTTTTCGATTTGAGAATCAGGACGCCGACGTGCATTTCGTCAACGAAACGGATCGGTATCTCGATCAATTTGACATTCAGCTGTCGCATCGCGAAACGCGCGTGTTGCGGCGATGAACTCGGTCGATCAGCGACCATCACGCGTGATTGCATGGATGCGGCTGGTCCGGCTACCCAACGTATTCACAATCATCGCGGACGTGACGGCAGCGTTCCTCTTGGTGCTGGGCGCGACTGATTTCTTCGAATCGCGCACCCAAATTGGCTTCGCGTCGCACTTGGAACCAGCGTTTCAATACGTTCGTCTGTTTGTTGCCGCCGTGGCGTTGTATTGGGCGGGCATGATCCTCAACGACGTTTTCGATATCCGGCGTGACGCTCGGCTCCGCGCTTCGCGTCCGTTGCCAAAACGTGACATTTCCGTTGCCGCCGCGCGTCGAGTGGGCTGGTGCTTGTTGGTCATCGGCGTTGCCGTCGCGGGCAGTCTATCGAGTCTGTCATTGGGCATTGCGGTGCTGTTGGCCGCGATGATCGTCGCTTACGACGGACCTGGGAAGCGATTCTGGTTTGCACCGCTGCTGATGGGTGGGTGCCGGACGTTGAGTTTCCTGCTGGGGTCGGCTGCCGCTTGGCATTTGGTGTCGGGTGGTTCAGTGGTCGGGCTGACCGATCCGAACGTTGGACAGGATCTGCCTTCCGGGCTAGGTGATGTCACTTCAGTGGGACTGCCGATCGTGTGCGTTGCCTTCGCCGTGGGAATGGGGATCTACATTGTGGGGATCACCACCTTCGCACGTCGCGAAGCACTGGGAGACCGAAGCATCCATTTGATTTTGGGTGGGCTGGCGATGCTGGCTGGTGGTGCAGTGATCGCGACATCACCCAGATGGGGGTTTAGCGAAGGCTTTTTCCGGTGGTCTGCGATGCCGGATCGCGCAGCGTGGCGATTTGACGCTCGATTCGTCTTTGCTGGTTCGATCGCGATCATGCTGACACCGGTTTATGCCCGCGCCTGGCAGGCAATCGCGAAGCCGTCGCCATCGTTGATTGGGCGGACAATCGGCACCGCTTTGCTCGCCATCATCCCGCTCTCATCGGTGATCACGTTTTTGGCTGCGGGCCCGATTTGGGCATTCCTCGTGTTTTCGCTTCTGCTCCCGTCCCGGGTTTTAGCTCAAAAGTTCGCATTGACCTGATAAAATGGTGGGTACCCGACCCTTGTTTTGTCGTTCTCAGCGTGAACAAGGCAAGGACTCGATCCCGGCAACGCATGCCGTCTGCAGGCACGTTCGGGAGTGACCACTGGCAACCCAATTGATGGACTTCATTTTGCAAACGCGACTTGCACGGCCGATCTTCGTATTCCTCGCCTTGACGTGGGCTTGGGTTGGTGTGCCGCAGTCGAAATCAATTTGGGCAGCCAGTCCGGATACGCTGCCACCGCAGGTCCAGGACATCAACGATGCAATCGAGCAAACTTGGATTGATTACGAAATCCGCCCCGCCGAAGTGGTGGATGATCTGAAGTGGTGCCGCCGGGTCTATCTGGACATCATCGGTCGCATTCCAACGTTTTCAGAGCTCGGGGCCTTCGCTAAAGACCGCGACTCCGACAAGCGTGCCAAGCTGGTTCAAACGCTGCTCTACGATGATCGATACACCGAGGAATATGCGCGGCACTGGGCAACCGTCTGGACCAATCTGCTGATTGGTCGCAGTGGCGGCACGGACCGCCGAGATCTGACCAATCGTGCGGGCATGCAAAAGTATCTGCGGGACAGTTTTGCTCGCAATAAGTCCTACGATCGAATGGTCTTTGAACTGGTCACCGCCGAAGGCACCACCAAGCCGGGCACCGCGAATTTTAACGGAGCGGTTAACTTTCTGGTCAACAAGGTCAACGACGAGAAAGGCACGCTGGCGACCAGTAGCACCTCTCGAATCTTCCTGGGCCAACAGGTTCAGTGCACTCAGTGCCACAACCACCCGTTCAATCAGTGGAAGCAGCAGAAGTTCTGGGAGTTCAATGCGTTCTTTCGGCAAACGCGGGGCTTACGTCGGTTTGTCGACGGCACAAACGACATCGACTACGCCGAACTCGCGAATGAGGATTTTGCTGGCGAGGCCCGTGACGCGGACGATGCATTGATCTTCTACGAACTGCGAAATGGTTTGCAGAAGGTCGCCTATCCCGTTTTCACCGATGGAACCGAAATTGGCCGTAGCGGCTATTTGGACGACGTGAATCGTCGTGAAGAGCTGGGACGCTTGATGCTCCAAAGCGAATACCTGGATCAGATGATCGTCAATCGCATATGGTCGTTGTTCCTTGGTTTTGGTTTCACCCGACCCATCGATGATCTTGGGCCCCACAACCCGCCGTCGCACCCAGAACTGTTGCGGTCGTTGGGAGCTGAATTCCGCAAGCGAAGCTTCGATTTGAAACAGTTGATTACTTGGATCACGTTGTCAAAACCGTATCAGCTGGCGCCGGCACTCACGAAATACAACGATGTCGACGATCCGACGATTGGCGAGCAACCCAAGTTCTCGCGTTTCTATTTGCGTCAGATGAGTGCCGAGCAGCTTTACGCTTCGCTGATCGCTGCGACCGACGCCAAGTCGTCGGGAAGCTACGAAGAGCAAGAACAAGAGCGTCAACGTTGGCTGCAGCAATTCGTCGTTGCGTTCGGTACCGATGAAGGCGACGAAGCCACGACATTCAATGGCTCAATTCCGCAAGCATTAATGCTGTTCAACGGTGATCTGACAAAGAAAGCCATCAGCACCGCACCGGGTGGGTTTTTGGCTTCGCTGGGTACAGCGGGGCGTACGGTGAATGATCGTGTCACGCGTCTGTTTCTCACGGGATTGTCGCGACGACCGACCCGAAACGAGTTGACCATCGGACGCAAATTGCTGATTGCCCGCGAGGGTAATGAGATTGAAGCCCTGCAGGATTTCTGGTGGGCCATTCTCAACAGCAACGAATTCATCATGCAGCAGTAAACGCGACTCGCGACGAACTCCTCGACTCAACAGCTTTTCCACGCCAGGTGTCACGATGCGATTTCAAACCCCCACCGGAATGTCTCGACGCCATTTTGTTTCGCATTTGGCGGGATCATCAGCGGCTGCCGCAGCTTCCCTGACGTTGGGCTCGGCAATCCAAGCCAACGCCACGGAGATGAAAGCGAAACGCAAGTCAGCGATCTTGCTGTGGATGTCGGGTGGGCCCGCTACGATTGACATTTGGGATCTCAAACCGGGCGCTGCCACCGGAGGCCCCTTTCGTCCCATCGCGACCAATGGCGAGGCACAGATCTGCGAGCACCTGCCGATGGTTGCTCAGCAGATGACTCACCTTTCGGTGGTTCGAAGCATGTCGACACGCGAAGCGGATCACAATCGCGGACGCTATTACATGCACACGGGCTTTGTTCCCAATCCGAATATCGAGCACCCAAGCTACGGCAGCGTTGTCGCCCATGAATTGATCGACCAGAGGCCCGAACTTGAAATCCCACCGTTTGTTTCCATCGGTGGTGCATCGTCGGGCCCGGGCTTTTTGGGCATGGCTTGGTCGCCGTTCAACGTGTCCAGCAACGGGCGGATTCGTAATCTCCAAATGAAACTTGATGACTCACGATTGCGACAACGCATGGCGGCGTTGGAATTAATCGAGAGCGGATTTGCCCGAAAAACCAACGACACGCCGGCTGTTGAACATGCCAAGGTGCTTCGCAAAACGTTTGATCTGATGACAAGCGATCAAATGGAAGCATTCCGGGTCGAACAGGAACCCGATGCAGTCAAAGAACGCTATGGCACCGATAACTTTGGCCAAGGTTGTTTGTTAGCTCGCCGATTGGTTGAAGCTGGCGTTCCGTTTGTGGAAGTCGATCTAGGTGGCTGGGACAATCACAATGGCATCCATCCAATCCTGAAAGACCAGAAACTACCACAGCTCGACCGAGCGATGAGTGCTTTGGTTGAAGACCTCAACCAACGACAATTACTTGATGACACCGTTGTGATCTGGATGGGCGAGTTTGGTCGCACACCGCGAATCAATCAGAATGCCGGACGCGATCACTTCGCCCGAGCGTGGTCATGCGTTGTCGGTGGTGGCAAGTTGAAAGGTGGACTGGCAATTGGTGAAACCAGTTCCGATGGTTCGGCGGTGGAAACCGAGCCATTCAGCAGTGAAGACCTGATGACGACGGTGTGTCATGGCTTGGACATCTCTACCGAGACAACATTCACCAGCAAGAACGGTCGGCCCATGAAAATCGCCGGCGGTGGCAAGTTGATCAGCGAATTGGTCGCGTGACCACGGCGCACCGACGTGTGCCAACCTCGCTTGAGCCTGCCGAACTGATCGAGCGACACCAGAAAGGCATCTGGCGATACCTGCGGATGTTGGGGTGTGATGCGGCAACGGCAGATGACCTGACGCAGGAAACATTTCTGCGTGTACTTCGGCGTTCTTCATTCGTTCAACATTCGGATGCGGCAACGTCGGAATATTTGCGACGCACCGCTTACAACCTGTTGATTTCGGATCATCGCAAGCATGGCCGAATGCACCTGAGCGATTCACCGATGGTGCTTGACCAAGCTTGGCAACGTTGGGCCGGAAAAGACCTCTGCGGCGACGTGGCGGTCGATGCACTGACGCAGTGTATGGAACGATTAACCGACCGTGCTAAAGCCGCCATTGAGATGCGATATGCGGGCAACATCCCGCGTGCTGAAATCGGTGCCGCGTTGGGCATTACCGATCACGGCGCTCGCAATATTTTGCAGCGGGCCAAAGCCCAACTGCGTGAATGTGTGACTGAAAAACTACGACTCAATTGATTTGATGATGTTCGATACCGGATTAGTTCCATGACGGATCCTGCATTTCCTTCCGACCCGCTATCCGACGATGACCGTCTGGATGATGCGTGGTTGGACACGCTGCTATGCGAGCGTTTTGGTGATGAAAACCCACCTGATTTGAGCGATCAGATTCTTGCAGAATTTTACGCCGCGTCATCGCAGCCGGTGACGACGTACGAAACCAATTCGACCGAATCGTCAATCGCTGACGAGCAGCAGCCAAGTGTTGTCTCCAGACACGTCAACGCCGTTCCGAGGCGATCGGTTCGTCAACTCACCCATCGCCGTGACTCACGTCAGAAACTCGGTTTGATTGCCGCGATCACAGCGATTGCCGTATCAACAGTCATCGCGTTGGTCTGGTTTCGCAAATCTGACCCGGCTCCGACTCGATTCTCAATCGATCGCGGAACAGAGCTTGCAAGCGCCAATGAAGCACGAAGCCCAACGAGTTCGACTGCGAGCGAACGCACTGCCGACCGCGCTTCCGAAGATCTGCAACAGCTCCAGGGCATCTCTTTGTTAGCAAAAAAGACACGAAGCAATCCATCCACAGCACCGCGTGTCGACTCCAGCGAAGCACAACGAGATGATTCGTCTCCGACTCCCACGGGCCTCACGCTTGCCGCCAACCAAAATCGAAAGTCGCTCCGCGATTATTGGAATCGATTGGATTTGGAGCCGACATCCAAGCTGCCTGCCGACACGCTGGTTGACGATATCAAAGATCGCTTTGAGATTCAGATCACCAAAGAATCGCTCCGTAATCTGGAACAGCTGGTCGGTGAGCTTCGACAATCGGAAAACCAAGCCGCCATCGTGCGGCAAGTTTGGGGTGCGATCCAGAGCCCGGCCGATCAGACAAAACGGGATGCGGACTCAGGTCAGCGCATCGCGGCTATGACTCAGGCCTTGACTGATAACTCATTTGATTCGTGGTTGGTTTCATCGGTCACCAAAGATGTCGCTGAGAAACTCGACCACCATGAACTTACGCGAGCAGCGGCTTTGCTACAAAATCGCGATCTCCGGTGCAGTCGTTGTCATGATGATCACATTGATCAAGACCCTGATGAGGCTCAGACGAACTATTGGTCGTTCGCGGCGACGCTACGCGAAGCGGCGGGCAACACAAACGCCGTTTTCTACGAGCTGCCTGATGGCCGACGCAAGTTAGCGTCTGCTACGGCGACGCCCGTGATCAGCGATGCGGTGGACAACGTCAATTTGAGTGTGTCACGGCAAACGCTGGCACAAGGTCTGGTCGACCAACTTTGGCACCACGTAATTGGTCGACCGTTGAGTCATCGTCGGTTTGATTGGAATCACTCCCCAGTCGACACGCGTTTGACAATGATCCGAAATCGTCTGGCAATGGACTTAGTCGCCCACCAATTCGATGTGACACGCACGTTCGCGATGATCCTTTCGAGCGACGCATTTGGTCGTTCTCAACCGAAATCGTTTCGCGACGACATCGATTTAACTAGTGATGACGTGCTACTGGCCGACGCGATTCGGGTTGATGCGATGGCGGCGGGACGGCCGACAGTTGTGCGGCTGGATCGTGGCCCTCGCCTGGCCCTGATCCGCCGAACGGTACTTTCGGTCCCGACGCCTTCGCAGTCTTTGCCATCGCTGGATGATTCTTCCGTGTTGGCTCAAATCGCAGGCAACCAAAGCGGCCGCGTCAACGCGACTTCGAAGGCCAAGACCTCAATCGTGCCAGGACGTGTAATCGGCGAATTGCCAACGTGGATTGCAGATTTGGAGTCAGCCCGTCAACGCGATCAACATGTCGGTTATTTATCGGGCCGCCTCGACGTGCCTAAAGCGGTGCAGCAGCTGGTTGATGAGATGAGGCGAAACGGCGTCGAAGAAGCGATCGTGCTGCAGCGTCTGTCATGGATGCTTTGAAAGCGCGGCTGATGCAATGACAACCCGCGATACCAGTGTGACTACTTCACCGAATCGCGTTGCTGATTCAGATTGAGCCGCATCAAAGCGGCCAAGTCGACCATGTGACGCAAGGAGTCACAGTGTGCTGTGTAACGCAATCGCGGACGCAGACGATCTGTCAACGCTCGACCGCCAATGAGCAACGGCACATCCTCGCCCAACGATTGTGCCAGCTGCGTTTGTTCAGCGACGAACATGTCGGGCTCAGCAACCGTTGAAACGCTCATCCAAACCATTTGTGGATCATAGTCGTGAACCGCCTGGCGAAAACTGTCCATCGGCAGGTTGTTGCCCAGGCTTGTCGCATTCCAACCGACTTCGCGAAGTGACAATTCGACCAGTGCGGTGGGCAATTGATAGGGATCACCCTCAGGGGCACCTCCGATTGCAACGGGAGAGCCCTTGTCGGGCTGAGGCATGGAACTACGCAGTTCGTAGATCAATCGCATGGCGATGTCACAACCGCGACGTTCCTGATAGATGTCCAGAGCGTTGCAGTCCCAGGCTTCTCCAAAGCCGACCATGGCATCGGTAATCAGCGACTCGGCCGCCTCGCTACGCGTGGCACCCTGATCAATCAAACGATGCAACAATTCCCGACAGACGACTTCTTCACCCGCCGCCAACGCATCCCGAAATCGTTGTTTGATCGGGTCATCATCGCCCGCGATGTGCGTGTGACGCGATGGGGCCAAATTCGGAAGGCCAAGAACGTCAGGCCGCGACAGCTTCCGATCCGTGCTCCGCAGAAACGCCTGCAAGGCGTCGAGCGTGATCCGACGGTGCCCTCCAACCGTCTTGATGCTCGAGATTGCGCCACTGTCACACCATCGCTTCACCGACGATTCACTGACCTGCAGCGAATCGGCAATTTGCTTTGGCGAAAACTGGGGCTGGCGAGCGGCCACGGCGAAGCACGACGAATGCGATGAATGTTGTGAACGTTTCTAGCGGACGTTTTGTCGAAAATGGACAAAATGAACGTTTTGAGACTGCAAATCAGTCTACGCGATCGACAAACCGTGGCATCGGGCAAAAGTTAATTTCGTCCCAAATTTATCTGAAATGATTATTTCAGGCGGAAATCATAGGTTTTTTGCTAGCGAAGAAGATTTCACCCGCGAAATCGGAATTTTTAGGTTTGGTGCTTGATTCCCTATCGGTCCACCGGTATATCATATGAACGGAGTGGACGTTTTGGACGATCAAAACGTTCACCGGGCGAGTTTCGCTCATTATTTCGCTTGTTTGAATCGAGTTCACCATGACGACCGCCGGCACCGCGACGCAGAAAACAGCCGCTCAAGTCCCTGCTCGGCAGCCCGCCTGGGTCCAGGCTGATGAACTTGCGGCTGCCCTGGCCGATGCTCGGGATCAAGTGACCGACACCAAAGCGATGTCGAGCAAAGAGCTTCGAAAACTGACCAAGCAGCTGCTTAAGACTGAGATCGACTTCATTTCCAATCCCAAGTTCACGTCAACCCGCGAAGGCAAGCGTCTGTTTGCGGAGCCGCTGGATCTTGCACCGCGGCAAACAGCCCTTGGCATCGCCGCCATTCGGCGAAGCGGTGTTGACCTTCCGATTCACCTGAGTCGTCTATGCGAAGCGCCATTGTTGAAGCCAGAGCAAGAACGAACGCTTTTCGCCCGCATGAACTACCTGCTCCAGCAGGCGGCCATTCAGCGTAGCGTCCTCAACCCTGAGCGTCCGTCGCGGAACCGAATTCAACTGATTGAAACCTACATTTCGATGGCCGCGTGGCATCGCGATCGCATTGTTGAAGCCAACCTGCGACTCGTGTTTTCGATCGTAAAGAAATTCGTCAATCCGAACAACAATTTCGATGACCTGTTGAGTGACGGGATCGTCGCATTGATCCGAGCCGTCGAGAAGTTTGATTTCGATCGAGGTTTTCGTTTCAGCACCTACGCAACGCAGGTCGTTCGCAGGAACGCCTATCGCACGGTGGTTCTGAAACAGCAAGAGCGTCAAAAAGTACTTGGAGGCTTGCAGGATATGGATCTTGATATTGGAGAGGAGGAAAGAACATCCGCGATCAGCGAAAAGCGATGGCACGAGCTGCGAAGCCGGCTGGCAGTGATGCTTGGCGATTTGGATCGTCGCGAGAAATTCATCATTCGAGCTCGATTCTCACTTGGATCGCATCGAAAGGTGCACACGCTGCAGTCGCTCGCAGATCGTCTGGGCGTTTCCAAGGAAAGAGTCCGACAACTCGAACGTCGCGCGATGGATAAGCTTCGTGCCATGGCTGGAACCGATTTGGTCGAGCTAGAGGGTTGAGCCAGCGAGGCAGTGTCCCCTCAGGCGTGAACGAACCGGTTTCATCCAGTCGTTACGTTGCTGAGACAACGCTGCCAGCTGCGATCAATGATGCATTTGCCTACCACGAGCGACGCGGGTGTCTGCAACGACTTGTTCCGCCTTGGGAGTCAGTTGTCGTTGAACACTCCGACGACTCGCTAGAACCGGGTAGCCGCGTCGTCTTGAAAACACGGTTGGCCGGACTGCCGTTGCGGTGGCACGCCCTCCACACAGAGCTCCAGCGTCCCCGGCTATTCGCAGACGTCCAAGAGTCGGGCCCTTTTGCTCACTGGTCCCATCAGCACCGGTTTGAAGCAGTTGATTCCGAGCGAGCAACGCTGAGAGATGAGGTTACCTACCAAGTCCCGCTCGGTCCAATCGGCCGAATTTTTGGAGGTGGGATCGCTCGTCGGACGTTGGAGGCGATGTTCGCCTACCGTCATCGTGTGACATTCGATGACCTCCATTTGCAGACGGCCGTTAAGCTGCAGCCGCAAACAATCGCAGTGTCCGGTGCATCCGGATTAGTCGGGGAATGTCTCTGCAGCCTGCTGACGCTGCTCGGTCATCGCGTGTTTCGGATCACCCGCGGCCAAGTCGGGTCCAAGTGCGAGATCGCAGCGTGGGGTCAATCCGACGAACGAGACAAACTGGAAAGCGTTGATACGGTCGTGCATCTCGCGGGGAAATCAATTGCCTCGGGCCGCTGGAACTCATCGGTGAAAGACGAAATTCGATCGTCGCGCGTCGAGTTGACGCGTCAACTTTGCGAGACCATTGCAAATTGTCAAAAGCGACCTGCGACGTTGATTTGTGCTTCGGCCACAGGAATCTATGGCGATCGTGGTGATGAATCGTTGACTGAAGATTCCGCCATCAGCGATGACTTTTTGGCAAGCGTGGCCGCGGAATGGGAAGCGGTCTGCCAGCCCGCACGCGATGCTGGCGTACGCGTTGTCAATGCGCGGTTTGGCATTGTTATTTCTCCCGCCGGTGGAGCCCTGCAGAAGATGTTGCTGCCTGCGAAACTCTTCGGCGGAGCGCTTGGCAACGGCAAGCAATATTGGAGCTGGATTGGATTAGACGACGTCGTCGGCGGTATTGTCCACGCCATCGCGACAGAATCACTGAGTGGGCCAGTCAATTTTGTTGCCCCCAATCCAATCACCAATCGTCAAGTCGCCGTTGATCTGGCCAGTGTGTTGCGACGCAAAGCCATTTTTCCGGCACCTGCGTTGGCACTTCGGATCGCGTTGGGCGAAATGGCAGATGCGTTACTACTCAGTAGCACCAGAGTCTTGCCGGAAAAGCTGATCGATTCGGGATATCAGTTTCGGTTCACGGAATTGAAATCGTTGTTGCGTTACTGTTTGGGACGCGAGCGATTGGAATCCGTCGCGTGAACCTGCCGACATCTGCGACATGGCTTCTTGCCATCAATGTTGCAGCGACCTGGTACATGGTCGGATTAATCTGGATGGTGCAGATCGTGCATTACAAGATGTTTGACCGCGTGGGTGATGATGAATTCGCACGCTACGCCATCGACCATGCTCGACTGATCACACCAATCGTCGCGCTGCCGATGTTGGTAGAACTTACTTCAGCCGCCGCGCTGTGTTGGATTACGCCTCCCGGGATGTCGAGAGCGCTCTTGATCGTTGGGTTTGGGCTCGTAATTTTGATTTGGTTGAGTACAGCCTTATTGCAAGTCCCCGCTCACGAAAGATTGGCCAAAGGCTTTGATGTCGTGGTCTATCAACGATTGGTTTCAACCAATTGGATACGCACGGTCGCGTGGACAATTCGAGGCGTGATGCTGTTCTTTCTGATAGTGAGCTGGCTGAACCAATTGATTCGCACTTAGGCTCGAGCCGCGAATAAGTTATCGAATTAGCCGAAACGCGCTAGCGTCGGTTCTCGTGGAAACCGGGGCTATCGCCCATCGGCTCATTTTGGAATCGGTAATTTAATGATGGACGAGGCCTCAGGTTCGAGCCGCAACGTAGGCCCCAGCACCTCGCCCAAGCTTGCGACCACCCGTTGATGCCTCTGATATCGTGTCGTGTTCTTTCGGTGTGATGGTCGATGTCGTCTGATCATCCTACGATCTCAACGTTCAATGTCTTGGCAGCATAGCCCAAACACGCACGTTGTGATTGGAGCGATGTCTGTCATTCCCTTGCCTTGCATCGCATCGATACCGTTTATGCACCTGTTCGATTCGAAGTTAGATTTGTTTGTCGCTGCCGCCGATGCCTTCTGTGACGCCGCGAATCAAGCGATCCGCGATCGTGGTGTCTTCCGAGTGTCATTGTCGGGCGGCTCCACGCCGCGTGGCCTTTATGAATTGCTGGCCGAGCGAGATCTGCCCTGGGACCAGGTGCAGTGGTTTTGGGGAGACGAACGCAACGTCTCTGCCGAACACGAAGAAAGCAATCAGCGGATGGTCCGGCAAGCACTCTTGGACCATTTACCATCGGAAAAAGTCCATGCGTTCGCCGTACCGACGGGGGCGGGTCAGGGAGACGCCGAGACCACGGCGGTCGTTGCGAACCAATACGAGACCAAACTCAAGACCGTCTTTGAGGGACAATCGTGGCCTACTTGGGACTTAGTTCTGCTGGGATTGGGCGATGACGCGCACACGGCGTCTCTTTTCCCTGAGACGGAGGCACTGACCAATTCGGACCGATGGTTCGTGGCCAACTGGGTTCCGAAATTTGATGCCTTTCGTTTCACGCTAACCGCGCCAGCGATCAATTCGGGCCGACGCAAGCTGTTTTTAGTCAGTGGAGAAAACAAGCGAGATGCGCTTGAGCGAGCCCATTCAAAACAACCCAGCGACCCGAACGCTTACCCATCGCAATTGATCGAAGACGCCGAGTTCTTTGTCACGACGGATGCCGTCGCTTAATCACTCCGACGTTTTGTCGCGCCACGAAGGTCGTCGTCGCCGCGCGTTGGGATGATGGTGCACGATATCAAAGTCAGCATCCCGAGCCGTCAATTTGCGACCATCAGGACGTTTCGTTGCACGAAACACTTTGGCCCGCAACTTCTTTGTCTTATCGAAATGATCATCATCGAGTTCAAATTCCACGTAAGAGTCTTCCTCAAACGACGCGCCATCTGATCCCTCCCACGCGTTGAAATGGAAGAACACGTCATCGCGAAAATCATCGGCATCGATAAAGCCGAAGTTCTTATCGGGCTTGATCGTCTTGATCCGACCCAACCGTTTTTTTTGAATTCGAAACGGTGCGGCGTCTGAAACCGTCGGGGCTTTCGGAGTCTGCTTCGATAGAGGGCTTCGAGTCATAAACGAACGATTGAACGAGTGAGAATGCGATGCGTTGGGTCGCAGACACGAAGCTTTGCTTTCAGATCCAACGCCGGGTCAGTTTAACTCGGCAATGTCTGGAGCATCAGTGGCACCGATCCAACGTGCCAACGAACGACCAGTCGCACGTTGAATGAGCGAAGGCCAAAGCTTGGCATCGTCGGTGCGGAGTACATCGGCCGTTGCGGGCAGTCGGTGCCAAACACCGTCTTCAATCTCCTTTTCGAGTTGCTCCAACGTCCATCCCAAGTGCCCGACGATCAATCGGTACGGGGAATCCGGTTGTTGAAGAAGACCCTCCAGATTGCCTCGTTGCGCTGCTACGAAGATGCCTTCACCGGCCTCAGCTTCAGCAAACTTCGAGGTCCCATGCACCGCAACGAGCGGGCCCGCGAGCGGCCCCCCAAAATGGAGCTGCGACCCCTTGATCAGATTTCCAGCACTTGTCGTGTCGGAATCGCCATCGGAGGCCACCTCCGCGTCACCGGAAACGGTCATCTCGACCGAGATCAAGGCGGATTTCTTGAGACCGTTTGGCAGTGAGGCTGACCCTCGGATGCGATTGGTTTGAGTCGCACTTGAATTCTCTGAGCCGGCATCATCGTCGCCAACATCGTTGGATTCAGACTCACCGGCGGATTCGGACGTCTTTTGATTGACATGCACCGCCTGCATCGGGCGATTCAACATCAGCCCAATCGCATTCTCATCATCACCATAAACCAGCAAACACACACACTGGTTGAGCACTGACCCTTCCACCAGGCTCGAAGCGACCAGTAAATCACCCACTTCAATACGATGCATGACAAATCCGACTGAGCAGCAATGCGGATGCCAAATTGGCAGAGCCTTCCTCATGTGGCTATAAAGGCAAGTCCCGCGCCAAACACAAATTGGTGGATGGATCACCCGTACGCCACCGCCGTGAAAACCGCGATTTTCGCGATTCGATCACGGTTCCCCGATTGGAAGTTCCGAGCGGCAAATGACGTCAATTGACCAGATGCGACACGATTACACGCTCGGTGGCCTCGCCATTGAGGACGTTGATGCTGACCCGTTGGTTCAATTTCAGCGATGGTTCAACGACGCGAGCGGTTTGGACGCGGACGGAAACCCTTCCAATCAGATCGAGCTGCCGGAGTGGTTCGAAGCCAACGCGATGACGCTATCCACGACCGACGCGAGCGGACGTGCGGCTGGTCGCGTGGTGCTGTTGAAAGGGATTGAAGAGGGGCAGTTTGTTTTTTACACGAACTACAACTCCGCCAAGGGTCGCCAGATCGAATCGCATCGTTCCGTATCGCTTTGCTTTTATTGGCCTCATTTGCAGCGACAGGTTCGCATCGACGGCAACGCATCGCGAGTTGGTCGACAACGCTCAGAGACTTATTTCCACTCCCGCCCACGCGGTAGCCAGCTCGGTGCCCACGTCAGTGAGCAATCCAGCGAAATCGCATCTCGCGGGGTGCTCGATTCCGCGATGCAGCGATTGGAAGAAACTTATCCGAAGGGTGAAGTCATTCCGATTCCCGATCACTGGGGTGGCTATGCGGTCGAACCGGAATGCGTGGAATTCTGGCAAGGTCGCACAAGTCGCTTGCACGACCGCATCATTTACCGTCGCCGCCCCACCGGTTGGCGAATCGCTCGTTTGGCACCGTAGCGGCAACATCGCCCACGCAAGGTTGTCAAAAAATTATTTGACAGCAAAACGGGAAGTGATATCTTTCCGCCTGTTCGTGGTGGCGAGGTTTCATGCTTCGAAATCTCGCAAACAGGGAACTCCGGTGCGTTTTCAGCTTTTGCTCGAAAGCAATCCCGGGACGGTCCGGCCGCTGTGAACCGCTGCAACGGTAACGTTGCGATCGACGCTTCTTCGAAATGAAGGCCATTGTCGGCAAACACACTTTGCGTGTGCTGATGAGAAGGTAGCAAGCGTTTGATGATGCGGTGAGTCAGAAGACCTACCACGGAATAGGCGATTGTGTGCCCTCTTGGATTGGGGCGGTCGTTGCAAGCGATGATGGATATCGGCGATATGATGTCTGCGTTGTTTGGATTTTCAACCTGTCTTTGCACGTTGCAACACATCCTTTTGGGGTAACGCAGCCCGGTCCTCATCGCGATCGAGGTGCGTTGGCTGAACGTGCGTCACATCGACGTCGGCGACATGACCCTCGCGGGCGTTAAAGGGAGTGGTGATATGAGTATCGGCACGAGAGCCGCGGTAGTTCGTAAACGCGACGGACGCCTCGTCGATTTTGAAGCCTCGCGGGTCGCAACGGCGATCGAGAAAGCCTTTCGGGCGGAGATGAATCTCGCGGACGGTCAACCGTTTGACAGCGAGATTCAACGGGACATCACCGCGATTGTGCATCAGATTGCCGAAATGGTGGCGGCACGCCAAGCGGATGAACCCGCGACCGTTGAACAGATTCAAGATGTCGTCGAGATCGGCTTGATGCGCCGCGAACACTACCACGTGGCGCGACGCTACATCCTCTACCGAACCGAGCATGCACGAATGCGAGTCATTCGCGGCGATGCGAGCCCGTTGGATTCGCTTGACAATCAGCGCCATCATGAACAGAGGCTATTCGTCGAGATTGAACCTGACGTTCGCATTCCATTCGACGTTCCCAGATTGACGCGATTTCTAAGAAATTGTGCGTCATCCAATCGCAGCGAAATTAATCGCGATGAGATCATCGACGAGGTCGCCCGCGGAGCATTCGACGGCATGACACCGGAGGATGTCACACGAGCTTTGGTGTTGTCGGCGCGTAGCCGGATTGAGCGGGACCCCGCGTACGATGACCTGGCCGCCGAATTACAGCTCAGCGTGATTTATCGACACGCTCTGGGACAAAACCAATTTGACGACAACTTCGAGCAAGTTTATCGCGATCGCTTTGAGCACTATGTCATCGAGGGCATCCGTGCGGGACGGTTGTCAGAGGATCTGCGAAACTTCGATCTGAATCAGATTGCAGCGAGCCTTTTACCCGAGCGTGACGGGAGCTTCCGTTACCTGGGCCTGCAAACAATTTACGATCGTTACCTGCTTCATGTGGAAGGACGTCGCATTGAGACACCACAGTACTTTTGGATGCGTGTCGCCATGGGCCTCGCGCTCGACGAGTCGGAAGGATCCCGCACGGACCGCGCGATCGAGTTTTACGAACTCCTGTCGTCGATGCGATTCACCAGTGCGACGCCCACGCTTTTCAACTCAGGAACCCCCTATCCTCAACTGAGCAGCTGTTATTTGACGACTGTTCAGGATGACCTCGATCACATTTTCAAATCGATTGGTGACAACGCCCGGTTGTCGAAGTGGGCAGGTGGATTGGGCAATGATTGGACCAACATCCGAGCCACGGGCGCCAGGATTCATGGCACCAATGGAGAAAGCCAGGGAGTGATCCCCTTTCTGAAAATCGTCAACGACGCGGCTGTTGCCGTTAACCAAGGTGGAAAACGCAAGGGCGCCGTGTGCGCATACATGGAACCATGGCATCTCGACTTCGTTGAATTCCTCGACCTGAGGAAGAACACCGGTGATGAACGCAGACGAACCCACGATATGCATACCGCCGCATGGATCCCGGATCTCTTCATGCAGCGATTGGATGCGGGCGAGGACTGGACACTCTTTAGCCCCAATGAAGTCCCCGATTTGCATGATCTGTATGGACGAGCGTTTAAAGAACGCTATGAACACTACGAATCTGAGGCAGCCGCTGGACGCTTGCGTCAGCATCGCACAATGCCCGCGGTCGAACTCTGGCGCAAATTGTTGACCCGAACGTTCGAAACAGGACACCCCTGGGTCACCTTCAAAGATCCATCAAACATTCGATCGCCACAAGATCACGCCGGCGTGGTCCACAGTAGCAATCTGTGCACCGAGATTCTTCTGAATACCAGTGAAAATGAGACCGCCGTTTGCAACCTTGGCAGCATCAATCTGGGGCGTCATATCATTGATGGCCAACTTGATCTGGAGTTGTTGCAAAACACGATCAATACGGCGATGCGGATGCTCGACAATGTCATCGACATCAATTTCTATCCCACACCTGAAGCGGAAAACGCGAATCGTCGTCATCGACCCGTGGGCCTCGGTCTGATGGGATATCAGGACGCATTGAGTGCTTTGGGCATACCCGTTGCCAGTGACGAAGCCGTCAAATTTGCTGATTCCTCGATGGAGGCGATCAGTTATTTC
>JBCCJB010000030.1:0-19658 GCA_039028015.1 Planctomycetota bacterium | reverse complement strand
TGATCCGACTCGAATCATCATCGATATGCTGGAATCATTGTTGCAAGCGGAAGAACACATCTTGGGTGTCGGCTTTGGATGAGTTCGTAGGTCGGCCATGAACGTCTTTCGTGACAAACTTGGTCTCATTAATACGCAGTTCAGCTGAGTCGAGCGGGGGTTCCAAACAAAAAACAGTTTGGTCGCATTCGCGGCGAAAGTTAAACTTCAGTTGTGGTTTTGATTTTCGTCCCGATGACAGCAACGGTTCTCGTTTGCGGTTTCCATGCACAACTATCACAGCAATCGCATTTGGATTGGCTTGCTCACGGTAGGACTCGTGGTACCGCAGACTGCCAGCGCTGGCACCGTTGAGCTATCCGGCAATGGATTTCTAGCGGGCAATGTTCGCAGAGTCGATGATGCGAAACGACCTTATGTTGTGGTCGAAATCGATTCCGAACTCGTCGTTGCCGTCGCGGGTGTTCATTCGAGACGTGTGATCGATTCGTCTGAGTTGGCAGATTACCGGGCACAAGCGGCAGACGTCGGCGATGATGCGGATGCTCACTACGAATTATCGAGGTGGTGTCGGCAAAACTCGTGGTTTCAACAGGCCAAATTCCACCTGACGCGGGCGATTGATCTCAACCCCGATCACACGAGGGCTCGAGCGGCACTGGGCTACATTCGGCACCAAGGCAAATGGGTCGAGTTTGATCAGTTACGACGATCCCAGGGCTTAGTCAAGGATCGACGCGGTCGCTGGGTGCTGCCACAAATGCTTGCCAGCCAAAAGCAAAGTGATGCCAACAATGAGGCGTCGAAGCGTTGGATCAAAACCTTAGCTGGGTTACGCAAGCGAGCAAGCCGCGGCGACGGTGAAGCCATTGCATCGCTCAAGTCAATCGACGACCCACTGGCGTCGATGGCGATCGCAGCGGAATTGTCGGCCACACGAGGCAAACGCAACGCCGATCGATCACTGCGGCGACTGTACGTTGATCTGTTGGGGAAGTTTCGCACTGACGCTGCGGTCTCGGCGCTCATTGAAACCGGTTTGGTCGAACCCGATGCGGTGATCCGCGAAGAAGCGCTGCGACATTTGGGTCAATACGGAAAGTCATCTGCCATTGCGAGCTACCTGCCGCTGCTCAAAAGCAACTCACCGGCGCAGGTGCGAGCCGCCGCGCGGGCGCTGTCCGCATTTCCAGATCCCGAGCTGGCGATGCAGTACACCGATGCCCTGATCACCATCCAGAAAACGCGTCAGCAGGTCGGCAGCGGCGGTACTCAAGCCGGTTTTAGCAACACCGGCGGAGGAGGTATGACGCAGGGAGCCAAAATCGTCGAGCGTCAAACGTCAATCAAGCACCCCGAGGTGCTGCAAATTCTCAAAGCGATCGCGCCCGACGTCGATTTTGGCTACGAGGAACAACAGTGGCGGGCGTATTTCGCACGGCAGCGAAATCCGAGCGTTGGTGATCTTCGCCGCGATGGATGAGACGTTCTCATGATGAAGCGCGCCGTCCAACGCCGGATGCTCACGTGCCAGGTCGATTGCCATACCAACGAATATGCATGCGATCGCAGTAATGAAATCCGTGCTTGCGAGTCCAAGGCAGCAAAAAATCGGCAGCGGCATCCAGACGATCGACGCTCACCCCCTGAGGCATGATCCAAACATGCGATGCGGCAACATCGAGGGCATCAATGACCGAGCAGATTTCGTCAAAGTCATCTTCGGTATCAACCACAAACTTCACCTGATGATCGTCTGATCGATCGATCAACTGCCGCATGGTGTCAATAGGCAGCCGACGTGACTCGTGACGATCGGCCCATTTCAAATGACGCGATCGATCCGGTGTGCTATTGGACAATTTGGGACTGAGCGACAGCAAATCGCAGATCGGTTCATCGCTATCTTCGTTATTCAAAAATGGATTCGCCGTGCCGGCGGTTTCAATGGTGACATGGATTCCAAGCGACCGAAGCGATGACGCAAGAGCCGGCAACGATGAAAAGATCATCGGCTCACCGCCGGTTAGTACCACGTGCTCCACATCGGCTCTACGTACAGCAGCGATTAGCTGCGCGACAGACATCGATCGGCCAACCGGATTCCATGACGCGTAGGGCGTGTCGCAAAACCCGCATCGCAGATTGCATCCGCTGACGCGAACGAAAAAACTGCTCACGCCCGTCAGGCTGCCCTCGCCCTGGCGACTGCAGAACGTCTCGGCCACCTTGAGATTTTGATCCGTGGCCCGCGCCGGATGTTCGATGGTCGATAGCGCAGGTAGCGCGGTCACCGCTGGGGCTCGACCAGTGGTGGCGACGGCGGTTACAACCTCGGATTCCGCAGCTGGTTTCAACGTGAGTCCCATGAACGATCAACGCGAGTCCGATTTCAAATCCACGCTCGAAGTGTTCGACAATCCAAGTCCCGAACGTGACTTCACCATCGAGCACAACGCACCCGAGTTCACTTCGGTTTGTCCCAAAACCGGTCAGCCTGATTATGGGACGATCATCTTTCGGTACGTGCCGGACAAGCGATGCGTGGAGTTAAAAAGTCTGAAAATGTACCTGCAGCAGTTTCGCAACGAAGGCATTTTTTACGAGCAGGTCACCAATCGGATTCTGGATGACTTTGTGGCCGTCGTCCAGCCGCGACATGCCACCATCGAAAGTCGGTGGACACCACGCGGCGGCCTGCACAGCAATATCA
The DNA here is from genome assembly GCA_039028015.1 of Planctomycetota bacterium. Lineage (GTDB taxonomy): Bacteria > Planctomycetota > Planctomycetia > Pirellulales > Pirellulaceae > Rhodopirellula. The sequence continues at coordinate 16,945 of JBCCJB010000030.1, read as the reverse complement.
CGGTAACCTACGACCGAGAAAGTTTATGATTCAACGCCCCGCAGTCGTTTTGTCCGGCTTCGCCGACGAGTCGGCGTTTTCCAAGAAGGCCAATGAGCAGTTCGCGGCGCTCGCGGCGATTGGATTGAGCCATTACTCGATTCGATTTGTTGATTTGGGCGAGGGCATCCAAAACGTGATGTCGCTGACGGATGATCAGATTGCGACACTCAAGTCTTCGCACAATGAATACGGACTGACCGTCAGCAGCATTGGGTCACCCATCGGCAAAGTCAAACTTTTGGATGTCGATGACGGCACCACAAACGACTTCGTTCCGTTTGACAAATACCTTTCGGACAATGTTCAGATCGCGTGCGATCGGGCCGAGGCGTTCGACTGCAAATTGCTGCGTGGCTTTTCCTTTTATCACCCCAAAGGTCAAAAGCCTGAAGACCACATCAGCCAGGTGGTTGATCAACTGGGCGCGATCGCGGACGCATGCGATCAGCGAGGTCTGACCTTTGGACTCGAGGTGGAAGCGAACCTGGTCGGTCAGACCGGCGATCTGTTGGCTGAAATTGCCGCCAAGGTCAACCATCCGGCGATGCTGACGATCTTTGATGGTGCCAACCTGGTGATGCAGGGCTTTTCGCCCGAAGAGGTCCTGGCCCAATATCACGCGATGAAACCGTCACTGGGATGGATGCACATCAAGGATTACAGCGATCCGTCGCTGGGCGGTCGTATCGAACACGTCGATGAAGAATCTGCAAAGTGTTTCGTGCCCGCCGATCGCGGTGACAGTGCGCACGAGGCGATCTTGCGTGACTTCAAATCGTTTTTGCCGACGCTACAGCAACGGATGACCGATCGAGGAGTAGCCGGCGTGTTTTTGGACCTGGAACCTCACGTTCGTGGTGGCGGCCAATTCGGCGGTTTCAGCGGGCCGGACGGTTTTGGCATCGCCGCGCGGGCGTTGTGTCGGGTGCTTGACTATGTCGGCATTGATTACCAGCTACGAACCTTTGAAGACCTGGTCAATTGACGAGCTCGTTGAACTGGGCTTCGAGCTTGGCAAGCCGCTCGGTCAAATCATCGAGCTTTGCCTGAATCGTTTCAATTTTGCTGGCGTGTTCAGTCGTTTGCGCCTGTGGCTTGACGGTCTCACTCCCAAGACGTTTTTCAACCTTGGCCACCAGGAATTGACGCTCCGTCGCGGGGTAGAGCTTATGGGCAAAGACTTGGCCTCGCCCCGCCGGCGTTAGCGGCTCAACAAGGTCTTTTTCCGCCAGCGCGTCCAACTCTTTTTGAACGGCGGCCAAATCGATAAATGCATGCATTCGCGACGCCCGCGTGCGAATCTCGCCGACCGTCTGAGGCCCTCGGAGCATTAGTTCCGTCATGATTGCGGCGCCCGGGCTATCGACATTCAACCACTCGTAGGCGGCATGCCGAAACTTCGTCACGCGTGAACCGCCCTGAATTTCTCTGGCCGCGCCGACCGCCTTCAATTCATCCATCGCTAATAACGCATCGTCCTCATCAAGCTGCATTTGCGGGTCGCGGTTGGATTTTTGATTGGCCCCGGTGATCATACCGGCCAACGACAGCGGATAGTTGTCCGGTGTGGTTTTGGCTTTTTCAACCAAAACGCCCAACAAACGCCGCGCGTTGGCTGAAATGGGTGTCACGCGGGCAAGAGACTCATCCGAGTCAGAGCCGTGATCTGAATTTGTTTCGTCAGGCATCGTGTTCGCTGTGATCAAGTTTTGGATTCGTCAGCCGCTAATTCCGGAAAGACGCTGGCGTCAAGTGATTGCCGCCGGACGATCGCTTTCAAACGGGTCAAGAAATCACTCTTGTAGTTCGCGACTTGCTGCTCCGTGAGCCTGAGTCGCCGTGCGATTTCTTGGTTGGTGCGACCGGCAACAAACGCCAGTTCGATCGTTTTCAATTTGTCCCAATTGGATGTTTTTTGCCAGCGTTGGATTTGTTCAGCGACAGCTTCCGCAATCACGCGTTCTTCGAGCTCGTGTCGTTCGCCGCTCCGCGCGATTGAACTGGCAGGGCGTCCCCGACCGGCCAACCAAGATCGGTTAGTACCATCGCTTGAGCCTCGTCCGGCCAGCGGTAGCGTCGGTCGACGACCAGAGCGTCGCAAATGGTCGGTCAACTTATGAGCGCAAATCGAAAACAGATAACTTTCCAAATTGCGAGACGGATCGTAGTTGGGTAGCGAAACCAAGAAACCAACAAACGTTTCTTGAACCACATCTTCGCTAGCGGCCTGGTCGCCCAATCGTCGACGGGCGTAGGCCAAGAGGCGTCCCTCAAAGCGATCGACCAGACTTCGCCATGTTGACTCGTCGCCGCGACGAATATCCTCGATTAACGCTGCCGTGGCTTCGCCGTCGTGATCGAAACTGTCACTGCGTTGCATGTGTGCTACCGTAGTGCGTACCCGAGTGAATCGCTATGGCCCCGCAGGTCGCTATGGTCCAGCAGGTCGCTATGGTCCCGAACACTCGCCCAACTCGACCTCGGAAAAACACCCTCGTGTTGAAAACGGCGACACATTTGAGAACCGATTCATGAGTGCTTCCCCGTCAATCGATTGGTCCGCACGCACGTGCACGGCTTGCGAGGGAGGGGTGCCGCCGCAAACGCCAGACGCCATTGCCAAATTCTGTCAAAACCACCCGGGCTGGAACGCTGACGAATCGGGGCGCTGGATTCGGCGAAAACTCAACATGCGGACCTTCGTCAAAGCGGTTGACATGATCAACGCAGTGTCGACCCTTGCCGAATCGGAACAACATCATCCGGACCTGCACCTGACGGGTTATCGCCACTTGACCATTGACCTGACCACCCACGCGATCGGCGGCGTTAGCGACAACGATTTCATTCTCGCGGCCAAGATCGACCAGCTGCTCGATCAACTAGAGTCATCGGGAGCCAGCAAGTGATGCCGAGTCAGGATCGTGCGTTGTCATTGCTGGATGAATGCAACGGCGATGATCTATGGAGTGTCGAGCACTGCCGATTGCGTGGTGTTCCCGATGAGTGGATCGACCGTCTCGCCGATGCCTACGAAACGAGCTACCGAATCAGCAGCGAAACGATCTACATCGCTGACAAACACCATGGACGTCGCGTGGTCAACCAGTATCACGGCATCCGCGATGTTGATTTGGCGATGGAAATTGGCCGCCTGTTGGGTATTGACGTGGAACAGATTGCATCTGTGTCGATCGGGCGTCAGGCGATCGTGCAGCGAATCAAGGAAGCGGTCTTCGACGAGTAAGTCGCATTGTTCTTGACCCCAGAGCTGGGAAGCTGCTACAGCCGCTACGGGCCGAGGGGTCCAGCACCAGTGAGCGTCTGATTTCAGCGACGTCTCGATCGTCATTCCACTCGGCACGAAACCACGGATCGGTTTTGCGGAGTTTTCTATGAGTCAATTGATTGGCATTCCCTATTTCACCGCCTTTTTATTCACGATGGGCGGCATCTTTGTGGGGCATTTGCTGTGGTATCGCGACCACAACCTCGACGCGACAAAAGCACGCGACGCTGAAAACAAATACGCCCGCGCTCGTGCGGCGGCGCGAAGTCGCAAGCAACAATGGCAAGCCCTGCGGGGTGACTTGCAGACGCTCGACCAAACCACGCGTTCGCTCAGTCATGAAAACGAAGCGCTCCGCGAAACGGTAAAAAACGAGAAGCTGGCGTCGAAGAATCTTCAGGATCAAATCAACGCTCAGCGACGCGACAGCGAAGCCCTGCAAAGCAAGCTTTCATCGGCCGAATCCGAGCATCAAGCCGCGCTGGCTCAAGTCCGCAGCGACCACGACGACGTCGTCGAGCTGACCAACCAGACGCGTGATCAATTGCGACTGGCCGATCAGCGAATCGAGTCGTTGCTGGCCGAGTTGGAATCGACTCAAAAAGAGATGCAGAACGCCGGAATGGAGCAGGCACTCAAAGACGAACAACTCAGCCAGTTGAGCCAATCCGCCAAAGACGCCGCCAACGATTTGGCGCAGCGTCAATCGCTGCTTGACGACGCACAACGAAATGCACAGCAGTTGGAAGCAACCCTGCAAGCCGAAAAAGCCGATGCGCTCAATCAAGTCGTGGACCTGCAAGCACAACTCGCCCTGCGCGAGCGAGAGTCCGAGGAAGCCAAACAGCAAATTGATGATCTGATCGAGCAGCGAGACTCCGCCCTCGCACAGCGTGATCAATTCGCCGAAGAACGTGAGAACGTCAGCCAAGAATTTGATCACACCGATCGAAAGTACGTTGACTTGATGAAGCAATACGACGAGCTTCGCGATCAATACGAAACCGCCATCGCTTCCGGGCAAAATCGTGCTCAGCAACACGAGCACACCATGGAAGAACTCACCACGGCGAACGCCAAAATCGCGGCGCTGCGGCAGTCACTCGATGAGGCTGACTCACAAGCCAAAGCCAAGGATGACCAGTTCCGCGAACACGAATTGCGCATGCAAGCGTTGCAAAGCGAGCATGACGATACGCTGGAGCAACTCGATGAACGCACCGCCCGCATCCAAGAGGCCATTGATGGGCGCGTCACTGCGGAAACGGATCTGGCCGAATTACAAGAGCGACTTGATGATTTGACACGACAGCGTGACGACCGAGATGAAAGTCTGCAAAAAATTCACAGCAGCGCGGATGACCTTCGCGTTGAATTAGGCCGGCTGACGTCCGAGATGCAAACGCAAGCCAGCACGATCGAAACCCAAGCGGCAGAATTGAAGCAGCTACAAGAAACGCTGGCCGAAAAGAACGCAGCCATGACCCTTGCCCAGGCCAAAGACACATCGCAAACACAAGCCCTGCAAACCGCAGCCGACGACCTTTCGGATGCCAACGCTGCGCTGGACCAGACGCGATCTGAGTTGGAGTCCGCGAACACCGAGCTCACGACAGTGCGATCCGAGTTGGAAACGACAACTCATGAGCTGGAACGTCTCCGAGCATTCCGCCCCGAATTTGAACAGCTCCGGCAAACCGCTCAGCGGCAAGCGACCGAGCTGCAAACTCGCGATCAGCGACTTGCTGAAGTCAACCAGCAAGTCGAGACACTGCAGAACCGGTTAAACGATCAAGCGACACGATTCGACTCACTGGTCGATCAGCACGCCGACCTCAAAACGCAACTAAAAACGGCCCATGCCGACCTGGACGACGCCCAAGCGTCGCAAGCCGAAATCATTGAGCTGCGAGATCAAGTCGCTGACCTAACAACTCAATTGCATCGTGCATCAAAGGAACTCGACGATAGCCTTGATGCGAATCTGGCGATGGAAGAACGTTTGCGTGACATGGAAACGCAGCTCCACGAGAATGCCGCTGTCATGCGTGACTTGCGTCGCAAACGAGCCCATATTCCCTCGCTCAGCGACGCACCGGCACCAGCAACCCTACCCCTGGAGGGTGGATTTGGGAAATCGGGCGACCAGCAAAACGCCAGTGAGACGCGCAAAGCCGCCTAAGGCATTGAATTTCCAGGGAAGTGGTAGACCCGGTGATAACCGGGCGGCTCCGTCACGTCGCACCCTGACATCCGATCTCACCCGGTTATCACCGGGGCCACAGCTCAGCGACGATCGACCGGTCAACTGACCGTAAACATTGCATTCTGTGCCAGCTCGTGGAATAATCTGTTAGGTCGGCGGAGACGTTATTTGTTCTTCTGCGCACCTAGCGGAAGATTATCGCCCGTTCGCCACTCTCTTCTTTTTATCCATCCGCATTGGTTTGAATCATGAAACATTCACGCTCCGGCTTCACCCTTGTCGAATTGCTGGTGGTGATCACCATCATCGGCATTTTGATGGGCTTGCTCATCCCAGCCGTCCAGGCCGCCCGCGAAACGGCTCGACGCAACCAATGCAGTGTGCAGATCAAGAACTTGGCGTTGGCGGCGATCCAGAGAGCCAACAATAAGGGCAGTCTTCCCGGGTACGTTGAGAAATATGGCGTATTTGCAGGTGGTGGAGCAATCGACCCGTCCGACCCTGCATCGACAGCCCCAGCTAGCCACGTGAAGCTTGGCACGTGGGCAGTAGCATTGTTGCCTTACCTCGATGCGCAACCGACGTATGAGCAGTGGACTGAGGATCGCTATCCCATCATTCACGGTGGCGGAGCGAACGCCGAGTATTCACCTACGACTGGTGACTTCGAAGGCATAGGCTTCCATCCGCTTGCCGCACCCAACCTGGCAATCATGCAGTGCCCGAGCAATGGTTTTGGAGTTGGAGAGCAAGGGAAAAACAGCTATGTCTCCAACAATGGAATGTCCCATCTGGTTGTCACCCAAGCGGCAGACCCCGGCCAGCTGACTGTACGCGACACCTTGGCGACATCGCCGACGGGTGCTGGAGCCGACTTTGAAGCGTCGCAGTCACGTGCCAACGGTCTCTTCAACTGCAAATACAACATTGCTGGGGCAACCGGAACATTCAACTCGGTTTTTGAAGGCCCGGCGGTACGTTTGGATGACATCAAGGATGGTTCGGGCAATACGGTTATGTTTTCCGAAAACATCCAGGCTTTGCCATGGCACCGCGCGGGTCTCATCGATGCAGCGAATTTGCAGATTGCGACCGCTACAGATGAAGATATTGCATTCAATTTCGGGACAGCGAACTTTGATGCTGCACGCTATGTCCATGGAATGGTTTGGCACTACGCTGATCCGCAGGCATTAACCGCACCATCGGGCTTCCCATGGAACAACCTCGACACGACGATGCCACAAGCTCCGACCGAAGTGATATCTCAGTTCCGGATCAATGGTGGCGGCACGTCAGTTTCCGACGAGATTTTCAATAAGACAATCGATGATCATTGGGATGCGGTTGTTCACGCACGTCCCTCTTCGGCACACATTGACGGTGCAAACGCGTCGATGGCCGATGGCGGCACCAGGTATCTGACGGAGACGATCGACTATCGTGTTTACCAGGCGCTGTTGACGCCTCGTGGCAAATCGTCCGATGTGCCTTGGCCTGAGTACGTGTTGGACCCCGAGGCGTTGTAGTTTCGCAGTCGACGATTTCGCAACATTGAAGCGGCCCGGACATCTGGGCCGCTTTTTTTGTGTCATCCAAGCAAGATTCAGCGTCGCAATGCTGGTTGCTTTTCAACGTCCGGGTAAGCTGTTGCGAGTCGATTTGGCAACTCCGCCAGATGCCTCGATCGCCGATTTTGATGATCTCGAGATACGCTAAGACGAGTCTGCCGATCCGCGATGAAACTTAAGTGTCCTGCTTGTTCGAAATTGTTGCAGGTGCCCGAATCGGCGGCTGGTAAGGTGATCAAATGCCCCTGCGGTAAATCACTGCGAGCTCCCACACCCACGACCACATCGGCGACCAATCAACCCCAACGATCGGCGTCGACGCCGGCCCGACCCAGGCCCTCAGCCGCTCAAACACCAGCCACACGAACACCAGCTACCCAAGTGCCAGGTCAATCACCGCCAGGCAAAAAACCGTCCGCATTGCCATCGCGTGGACGGGCGACGGGTCCAATGGCTTCAAGTGGTGGTATCGATGGCAACCTGTTCGATGAGTTGACCGCTGCCGATTCCGCTCCGGTTTATGTGGCACCGAAGATGGCCGCTGGCTCAGGTGCCAATTCATACGCGAATACGTCGGCACTCGAAAAGTACGTCAACGCCGATGATTTGAAACAATTTGAATTGGCATCGCGGGAAAAGTCCTACGCGCCCGCACACTTCGGATTGCGTCTGGTTGGCTTCCTTATCGATATCGCATTCACCGGCGCGATTAGCATCAGCTTATTCTTTATCGCGTTGTTCGCTTTCGAAGCTGCCAACGTCGATCTTGGTGAAGACGTGGGACCGACGGGATCAATTTTTTGGCTCGGGGTTGGTTGTTACCTTTTTCCCACCATGGTCCACTGGATTTTAATCTCTAAGCGTGGTCAGTCGCTGGGCAAGGTCTGTGTCGGTACGGTCATGGTTGATGAACCAACGGGCGAAGTCGTGGGATTTGGTCAAGGTGTCGGTAAACGTTGGTTTGCGTTCAATCTGATCACCAACATTCCTGTGGTGGGTACGCTCATCGCCATAGTCAACCCTTTCTTCGTGTTCAGCGATCGTGGACGCACGCTACATGACCGCGTGGCCGGCACCGTCGTCGCCGTCCGCAGTTCGGTGGTTTAATTCGGTTTCCATTCCATGAATTCACCAGCTGTATCCGACTCAAAGAACGTGCTTGGCAGCACGCTTCAGGTTTGCAGCACTGATCCTATGACCGGTTTTTATCGTGACGGGTGCTGTCACACTGGCGGCCAAGATGTCGGTGTGCATGTGGTGTGTGCCGTCATGACGGACGACTTCCTTCAGTTTAGCCGCCAACGTGGCAACGACCTCACGACGCCAATGCCGATGTACCAGTTCCCCGGTTTGAAGGCCGGTGATCGCTGGTGCCTGTGTGCCGCTCGTTGGAAAGAGGCCTACGACGCGGGCAAAGCGCCCCAAGTGGTTCTGGAGTCCACGCACATCTCTGCGCTTGAGTACGCCAGTCTCGAAGAGCTCCGCGAATTCGCCGTCCGGTGAATCCCAGTTGCTCGATCGTGCCCGCTGGCTCGCCATTGTCGCCCTAAGTTACACTAGAGCGCGGGTCGCTGACGTAGTGCTACCCCTAGGTTTAGGTGCGACGGACTTCCAAGTTCGTCGATTATCAAATCCACGACGGACTAGGAAGTCCGTCATACGAAACCATCCGTCGTACAACGCTGGAAACACTTTCAGTTTTGGCTTTGGCCCGGCGCTAGCCATCCACCGTTCGCAACCAACAAAATCCAACGGGCACGACAGTGCCGACCGGAACCGTTTGGAAATCCATCTTTGATTGTGGCTGAGCCGATCCATGTTCCCGCTACGCCGATCCAATAAAACATCGGCAGAAGTGTGGCCTGATGTGCTGGCGTTGGTTGAAGATGACGATCGCCGCGCCGCGGTCCAACAGGTGGCCCCGCAACAGCGACGTGAGAGCTTTCTGCAGGCCTTGCGTCGGATCGAGCCCCAACAGGCCATTGAAACACTAGCCGCCGGTCGTCGCTGGCATTCGGCCGATCGACTCGTCGATCGACCGACCGTTGCGGTTTCAGGCATGCTCAACAGCGGCAAGACAAGCTTAGTCAGCACGTTTCTGTCGCCTGCCGGACAACGCCGCACCTTGCGTGGTACCGGAAACCTCGAAGGGACCCATCGATTCGTGCTCTGGATGCCTGAATCGTGGCGGGATGATGTGACGTTGTGGAGTCTCCTGATGTCACGCATCAGCGATTGCTTGGGACAAGCTCCCGAATCATTAGCCGACGATCCTGAGACCGCGTCACGGCAGTACAACAACCGCGACGGTGATGCGAGCCGTTTGTCAATTCCGCTGTTGGCGACTGATCCCGCTCTGGACGAGGCAGGTTTGGGTCTGCTCGACTGTCCCGACATTGTTTCGGATGCGGAGTTTGGCCTGGGGACACCCGAGGATCGTCGTCGACTGCTGGGGCGCGCCGCGCGGCTCTGTTCGGCATTCGTGATTGTTTCCTCTGCCGAATCGTCTCGTGACACAACGCTAGCCGAACTACTGCGCATTGCATCGGACCTGATGCCGGGTGTTCCTCGTTTGTTAGCCGTCAACAAAATTCGTCCGCAGCAAACACCCGATTCGGTTGCCGAAACATTTGAGCCCCTCGTCAAACGCTTTAACATTGCTTCACTCTACGCCGCATACGATTTCGACGTGCCAGCCAGCAAACCATTCATTCCGCGGCAGGATATCGCCAACGATGCGGTCGAAACCGATGCCTCACGCCCACACGACAGCTCAAATGAATTGCTGCCCGTGTTTTTTTCGGTCGCTAAAAATCCAGATGAGAACCCTCCCGCAGCGATCAACAACGATCGATTCTTATCCGCCGTGCCGCAGCAACTCGATCGGGCTCAATTGCTATCGCAACTCCATCAAGCGTTGCGACTCAATCTTGAGACGGCATTGTGGCAGGATGGCGTTGAAAAAATCACCCGCGACGCGGAGCAGTCTTTTGAAAAAACAAAGCGGTGCCATCGAATTCTGATTGATGCCGCGATGGAGTTTTTCGGCCATCGCGATGCCAGCGGACGCGTCGTTGACTTACGGTTGCACCAGAGCGAACGAATCCTAAGGCAACTTTCCGAATCGTTTGCCGCGACCGCACCCTGGTACGCAAGGTGGGGCGTTCGACTGAACACCACGCTCAGACGGTTCGTTGGCGGCGCGGGCGATTTCATTCGCAACTTGACGCCAACGGCGATCACGCGGCAGGCTGCCGACGACATCAAAGGTCGATTTCAAAGCGGTGAGTACGGCGGTCTGATTTCTCCCGATGCCATGGTTCGGGAATTGACTCGCTATGGTGGTGGACTGTTGATGGAGCACTTTCTGTCGGAAACGGATACCCAGGTTCCATTAAACGATTCAGCGACCGATTCGCCATTGCTCGCTCCGGTGCAGTCCGCTGTCATCCGATTTGAAGAAAACGATTTCACCACGCTCGACCCGCGTCGGCTCGACGCAGCCGTCCGGCAAATGTGGTCTGAAGTGCCGCTTCCCAAACGAATCGCCGCGGGCCTAACTCCTTTGGCGGCCCTACTGGCCACATTTGGTGCTGTTTTGATGGTGCCAATCGACCTGGGAACCAACTTGTTCTTGGCCGCGTCGATCCCTGAGCTGTTGGCAGCTGCTGGGCTCACCACGCTTTCCGCAATGTGGGCTGCCAACAAATCATCACGCGATGTGGGTCAGCAAGCCGCTCGTCAACAACTGGCGGATTTCCTAGCGGTGCTCTGTGATGAATTGGGACTGGCAAGGCCCGAATCAGCCACCAGCATTGTCGTCGGCAAATCTAAGGTTGCCCTGCCACCACCACGAATCGAACCTTGCCACCGCGATGGTCCCACGATTGCCGTGTATCGTGTTCGTACCGAGTTCACCGAGGAATTGGACCGACTGATGCCACGGAGTTGACCATTTTGCGTGATCACAGCGATTCCGATGACGCGTTAGTGTCAACGGCCATCGATGTCGACGGACGCCAGTGGCGACGATTGGCCGTTGCCGCGGGCCGGGTGATGGGCGACAGCGATGTCGCACGCGAAATTCAACAAATGTGCACCGATCACGCGGAAACTCGGCGTTCCATTTTGACAAGCCGCGTTGGAACGCGCCCCGTCATCGCAATTGTCGGCGCAACGGGTCAAGGCAAGTCCTGGCTGGCTCGACAATTCGTATCGACGTCGCATCTCGCGGCAATCCGCAGCGGCAACGATCGCGATGCCGCAACCGAACAGCTCACCTGGATTGGACCTCAGCCTCCGCTGGACCTGGACTCCCGCAGCGAAACGTTCATCGCCTGCGAATCGACAAGCATGCGGAATTTGGGATGCCCTTACGTAATCGTCGACGTGCCCGGCGCGACCGACGATCGAAGGCACATCGCCGCTACAGCGCGGCGGGCTCTCGCGATGGCGAGCATTCTGATTCTGGTTGTGCGTCGCGATCAACTTCGCAGCCAAAGTGTGACGGGTCTCGCTGCGGCCGGTGAAGGCACGATCGTTGTGCCGTTAATCAATGCCATTCGTCAAGAAGACGATTCGCAACTGCATGCTGATGCGGAAGCGTTGATCAACCGACTTCGAAACGTGGCTCCGCACAGCTCAATCATGCCTCCGGTTCACGGTTTTGATTTTGAAGTCAACGATCGTACCGAATCGGGTGTGTCTGAATTGTTGATGAAATCTTTATCCAGCACGCTAACAGAGTGCCTCGAACAACTTGGCGGTGATCGCCGACGTGGCGCCCGGTTGTTAGCGGCCGATCAGCGTTTTCGAGACGCCATTGCGACGGTGCTGCAAAATGAGCTTCCTGAATTAACCAATGCTGTCACGCGATTGAACGAAGCCGCTGAGCGGTTGCCCGCTGAGGTTGCGACGATGCTGTTGGGCAGCGGGGAAGCGCTTGCGGCCACGATTCGGTATCGTCTTCGCGCCCGCATGCTGACAGCAACACCGGCCCTCTGTTTTCCATATCGTTCGCTCTTGAGTTTATTGAATCTGACCCACGGTGCATGGGATCGGGTCGTGCTGTCGCTCAGTGGCTCACTACCATCGCTAATTGCGGCTACCGTGACGGGAGTGCAAAATTGGAAATCCAGTGCTTCCCAGTCCGCTTCACTTCGCGATGACATCCGACATCGCGCCGAAACGATCGTGGCCGATCGTCTGGCACCGCTTTCAGAACAGTTTCGCGATGAACTGCATCATCTGAATCGTCGCGCCTCGAATCTGACTCCAAACGAGTTGCCCGATGACGAAGGCAGCACCATTCCGCTAGCACTCCTATCGGGTCTTGATTCATTGCATGAGCAATCCGAAGCCGTCTCTGATCAAGCCATCGATGACCACGGACTATCCCATCGCATCGCTACGCTGCTCGCTTTCATCGGTACGTTGGTGTTTTGGGGCTTTGCCGCAGGTCCCCTCGCGAATTTGTATCAGCATTATCTGAGCGCTAGCGGAACGACGCTTGGCGACCTGATTGAGCAGCAGCCAATGTCGGTTAGCATCGAAGAGTTCCCGCGACCGACCGCATCCTTCTTGATCACATCCATGCTTCTGTCAGTGTTGCCGACCGCCGTGTTGGCGATGATCTTTTTGACGTGGTCCCAATCACGCCGCCGCGTCCAACGAATCGCCAGCCAACTTCGTGATCAACATCAGGTCGGTATCACGAGCCTTCAGCGAGATGGTGTTCTCAGACTGACTTGGAGAGACCCACTGTTATCGGACGCTGAATTCCTTCTGTCATTCGGTAAACCACGCGAGCATTCTTGATGGAAACGTTGCCAACCGCAGCGACGCCAAACGACTCGTTCTGGCAGATTGTGACCAGTGGCGGGGTTCCTGGATTGCTGATTCTGTTAACGCTGATTTGTTTGAGCATCGCTGCGGTCTACTTGGTCATTGATCAATCCATGACGCTTCGTCGCAGAGAAATCATTCCTGAGGATTTAGCGAACATGATCCAGCAATCCCTGGCTGCGGGACGCGTTGCTGCAGCCGAATCACAGCTGCAGCAACGCCCCAGCGTGCTGGCCGGAGTGATAGCGGTCGGACTGGCCCGTCGTGAATTTGGCTGGCCCGAGATCGAAAAGTCCGTTGAAGACGCGTTGGTCGATCAATCCGCCTCAATGAACCGGCGAATTGAAACCTTAGCGATGATTGCCAATCTGGCGCCGATGATCGGACTTCTTGGCACGGTGACCGGAATGATTCTGGCTTTCCGACAGGTCGCCGTGACGGATGGCTCCGCCGGTGCGGGCGATTTGGCCGAAGGCATTTACCAGGCGCTCATCACGACCGTTGGCGGTCTCGTCGTCGCAATTCCCACGTTGGCCGCCTCCGGTGTGCTTCAAAACCGCGTCGACGCGCTGCTCGCCGAAGCAACGCGTCAAGCTGAGTTGGCTCTATCACCGTTGCGACGACGCATGATGGCCGGAAATCGCATGGTTTCCGCCACCACACCCGGCGGCGGCCGCATCGTGGCCGTCCCGCCAGCACAACTGCGCGAAACAAGTTCCGACCATCGCGAACCGTAGGGTCAGGACGCAAAGGCCGTCATTTTCTTTTCAAACAGCCCAGTTGACGCATTCATCTTGATCCCTAGACTCTCCGCAAATTTTGCCGCTTGGCGATAGACCTAACTCATTTTGATTTGGAGAGACATGATGGTGCGTACGTTTTTGGCGTTCTGCGCCCTGACGATTGCCGGTATGACAGTGGCACCGCAGGCGGAAGCTGGATTGTTTGGCTTGTTCAAACGAGGGTGCTGCGAGCCAGCTCCCGTGTGCTGCGAGCCGGAACCCGTGTGCTGCGAGCCGGAACCCGTGTGCTGCCCAGCACCCGAGCCGGTTTGCTGCCCCGAGCCAGCACCAATCGTGTGCCCACCACCCGCGCCAGAGCCCGTTTGCTGCCCAGCTCCGGCTCCAGCCCCCTGTCCTGCACCAGAACCTGTCTGCTGCCCAGCACCCGAACCAGTGTGTTGTGAACCGGCTCCCAAGTGCGGCCTGTTTGCTCGCATCAAAGCCAAAATCGCAGCACGACGAGCCGCGGCGTGCTGCGATCCGTGCTGCCCGTAGGACAGCCAAAGTAACAGCCTGATCGTTCAAGACTTGAAGTCGATCGACGTTGCGACGGACGTTCCGATGCAAATCGGAGCGTCCGTTTAAAATTCGTGGGACAGACCGAATGTGATCCCGTGAACCAGCAAATCATCGGCGACGATCAATGGTTCTGGACGTGCCAGCCCCTGCAGTCCCGCCGTGGAAACCTGAGTCAGGTTGACCAGAGGATCGATTTGCGATCCGGCGCGTAGAAGTTGGCTCCAGTAGAGGAACTGATAGCCAATTGACGCGTCCCATCCACTGGGCAGCCGACGCGAGGCTCTCAATTGGATCTCCGGGACGACAGCAAATCGTTCGTCTTGGAACACGCCGCTGTTGGTGTCTTGCACCAACAATCCGCTATCGCGCGTCGCGACGTCCGTTCCACCTCCAATCAGCGGCACAACCGTCATCGCGGAACCACGCCGAGTGATCTCGCCATCGTTGACACCCAGGCTCAACTTGAATGCGGACCGAAGCGACCAGCCTGCAACGCAGTGGTCACCCCGCAATCCCATCGCAAGACCATGAAATCGGTTTCGAGTTGAAAAGTGATCGGTCTCTGAAAGTTCGGTTCCCACCGTCAACCCCGTCGTCCCGCCAATCACGCGACGAGAATCCGAAATCGTCAAACCATCATCAAGCGATGCAAACTGATAGCCGAGAAATGTGCTGATTTGCCTGCCCGGATCGCTGACAAGGATCGCGTGAACTAGAGCATCGGCCGTTCCGAACGTCGTGCTGCTGTCGACCTGAATCGAGCCAGTGAACGTTCCCGGAAAAACAATGAGTTCAGCGTTGTTGCCGATCGACGTCGGCGCCGCATCGATGAACGGGCGAGCCAGCAAGTCAAAGCTGGACTGATCAGATCTGAAAGTGGACTGCAGTTCCTCTGAAAATAGGATCGATCCCGAAACCGCTAATCCAGAGGTTCCAAGATAACGCCCTAACTCAAATCGCATCGCGTCACGGGCATCATCATCCAGGGCGCCGCTGTAGAGCACGGCCGTGCCTGGTTGTCCAATGACGCCGGCGTCTTCACGGGCCGCAGTGGTAGGTCCAGTCGTCACGAGCGGCGGCACGCGTTGACCATCAACAAAAAGCCGAACATAGTCCGCCCGAACCCAAAAGTCCGCGAACGGATTAGCAAGGATCGCAGCAATGGTCTCAATGCGCGCTTGCTGCAATTGAGCATGGGGAGGCAGGGGTCGCGTACGGCATAAGCCATCACACCCGGCTTGATCGCAATGCATGCAATCCGCTGATGGACTTGGTTCCAGAACGGATATGGGCTGGTCACCTTCCGGCACTGCCAACGGCAAACCAGATGAATGGTCCATAGGATGAATGGGAACGGGTTCAACCAGTGCTCGATCAACGGGCTGACCAACGATCACGGGCGTTGGCCGAGGACCGATGAAGAACTCACCGTCACTGAGCTCGCCATCGACAATCTCACCGGCTTCATTGCGAATAATGACCTCAGTAACTTCACCCGGCTGTTCAGCGATGGGGCCATCAACCGCTTGCGTTGCCCCTTGAGGCCGCGTCGCGATTCGATTGACCGGAATGCGGCGGCGGTGACGCGGATCGGTATCATCAGCATCGGCGATCTGATGGAACGTTAGCAAACCGAGCCCGAACACCAGGTACCACTTTGCCCTCAATAACAAGTTGATCACCAAACGTGTTATCACATTCGGTCTCCCGTTTGCCACTCGCGAAACAACTGATCGATCGAATCGAGACGATCGGCCAACCAGGGCGGTAGCGAATGTCCCATGGTGACCTGACGCAGCGGACCCATGACCGGCACGCGTTTCGGTTCCATCAACTCCGTCGCAAACGCTGCTGGAGGTGCGGCATTCGCATTCGTTGCGACGATTGGCTTGGCTTCCATGGGCGTGCACGTCGCGTGGGAAACGTGATCCTTTTCGAGATCATTCGCGGCGACTTCGGCATCAATCTCTTGCGCTGCATCTTGCGGTTCAAACGCGACAACCGTCGGTGGTGACGCAACGTCGGGCCGTACCGATTCCAGCGATACAGACACCGCACCTGGGCTAGTCTCATTTTCAGCAGCGACAACCTCCGGCGCTTCAATGGCATTGATTGCCATCGATTGATAGTCGATTTCACGCATTCCTAACACGCGTCCGCTATCGAGCATCACCCTGGTTGTCGATGGTCGGACGTGAAAGACAGACGAGCCCGCGGCAACAATCTGGATTTCGAACGACGCATACGACTCGGCAGCGTCATCACCAATTGACCTCGTGCCAGCACGACGCCAAACATTCGATCCCGATAGCTTTTCGATCGACCCCGTCAGGTTGTCAACGCGGCCGGATCGATAATCTCGCAGCTCATCCGTGATCACGGCATCGTCTTCGAACGGCTGCGTGACCACGTTGATCCGCTCTGAATCGAAGAACAAATCGACAGCGACGGTCCGCAATCCTTGCTCGTCAGGCAAACGCTCACTGGCCAGCACATCGACCTGGTATCGCTGGCCAACTTCCAGCGCATTTTGATCGACGGCACCGCCATTCGCATCCGAAACAGCCAGCTCAAAGACCGCTGCGGCCATCAAGTCGCGCCGCGCGAGCAACTCCATCCGGAGCTGGCGACGTGTGGCAACGGGGACTGATCGGACCATTTGCCTTCCTTGGCAATCGGCAGAGTAATGAGC
>JBCCJB010000029.1:0-19722 GCA_039028015.1 Planctomycetota bacterium | reverse complement strand
TGGGACTGAGTACGCATCGATGTTTCGCAATCTCGGGATCAAAGTCAATTTGATCAACACGCGATCGCAACTTCTCGAATTCTTAGACGACGAAATTATCGATGCACTTTCCTATCACCTCCGTGATCAAGGCATCATCATTCGCCACAACGAATCGATGGAGGAAATCAGCGGTCACGAAGACGGTGTCGTACTGAAACTCAAGTCTGGAAAACTGTTGAAAACCGATGTGTTGCTTTGGGCCAACGGACGGCAAGGCAACACCGATGACTTGGGCCTCGATCATTTGTCGTTGGAGGCCAATCGCCGCGGGCACATCGTTGTCGACCAGCAATTTCAAACCAGTCTGCCTCACATCTACGCAGTCGGCGACGTCATTGGTGTGCCATCGCTGGCCAGCGCGGCCTACACACAAGGGCGCGCCGCAGGCATGCATCTGCTTGGAAAAGCAGACGGCAATCTTCGTGTGCATGACATTCCAACGGGCATCTACACGAGTCCCGAAATCAGCAGCGTCGGTGCGACCGAAAAAGAGCTGACCGAAAAATGCGTGCCCTACGAAGTCGGGCACACTCAGTTCCGTTCGCTCGCGCGGGCTCAGATCACCGGGCAAACGACTGGGATGCTGAAACTGCTATTTCATCGTGACAACAAACAGATCCTCGGCGTTCATTGCTTTGGAGCCAATGCTTCGGAAATCGTCCACATTGGCCAGGCGATTATGAATCAAGAGGGATCCGCCAACTCGATCGAATACTTTATCGAAACCACCTTCAATTACCCCACGATGGCGGAAGCTTACCGAGTCGCCGCGCTCAACGGCATCAATCGATTGTTTTGACGTCGTGAATGATTCCGGCCTTTCGTCAAAGGACACGTCAACTGATCCGGCGTCAACCGTGCGAGATGAACTAGCGATCATTAGAACGCACCTGGCCAATGAACGGACTTTTTTGGCTTACATTCGAACGGCGCTGATGCTCGCGGGCACCGGTGGAACGCTGATTAAGTTTTTTTCCGATGACGCCGCGTTGAAAGCCACTGGATACGTATCAATCGTTGGGGCAATTGGGGTGCTAACAATAGGATTGATCCGCTTCCGCCGCTCAGCTTTGAGAGCTGAAGGATTGATACGCGATCCAGCCGGACAGGACGTTTAAACCGATGCCGCAGGCTAAGCAGGGTCCTGAATGACCTACCCTTTGGGCACGGGTGAAACAATGGTGATACCGCTAATCACATCGCGCACTGAATCGATTCAAATCGTCATGGTTCCAGATCGGCGATCAATTCAAAAACGCTTTGGTAGCGTCCATGGCGTTCAAAGTAATCGATAACGCGGCCGTAGAAATCGTGCCCGCCAAGCGTCGCGGAATCGCCAACGATCACGCATTTCCGCCGAGCTCGAGTCAGGGCAACATTGCTGCGACGTTGGTCGGATAAAAACCCAATCTCGCCGCTTGCATTGCTTCGCACCATCGACAGCAAAACCACATCTTTTTCGCGGCCCTGAAACCCATCAACGGTGTCAATCTCCAGATCCGGATCTTCCAAACGGCCACGCAGAGCGCGAACCTGCGCCGCGTAAGGTGCAATGATGGCGATTTCCGAGGTCGACACACCAATGTCAATTAATTCACGGACGAGATTGATGATCACCCTCGCTTCGCCAGGATTCCATTTGCTTTCGCCGTCGGCTTCTTTCTGTTCCTCAAAATTCGCCCCCGCTGTGTCAATCAATTGCAACACGTCCGTTGAAACATCCGATGCAATTACGCCGTCGCAATCGGACAAGCGATGATGACGAACGGACACGTCCGCGACGAGGGTGCCTTCGTAAAACTCATCGCTGCTAAACCGCATGATGTCTTCGTGCATGCGATACTGAACGGTCAATCGACGGTAGACCGGTGGTCCGAAGCAATCAACCATCCGCTGCATTAACGATTCTCGCATGCCAATCGCGGTCGCTTCATCACTCAGGACCGTCGGTGGAAGTTGGCAATGATCGCCCGCTAAAACGACCCGCTGGGCGCGGAGCATCGCTTGCCAGATCCCTGGTTCAGTGCATTGACAGGCTTCATCAATCACCACGAGGTCATAGCTCGAATCGGATAGCAGTTCGTCATCGATCGTTGTGGTTGTGCAGATGACATCCGCTGATTCCAAAATGCCTCGAACAATCGAACGCTCCAGCCCGCGGATTTGACCACGCAACTGACCCGCCTCGGCAAACAATTCGCGTCGTGTTCGGCGATCGTGACGATCACCGGACAAACGTGTCGCATGACGCAGGACACTGTCCAGCTCTCGTCGCAAATCTTTGATCACGGCAGCCGAACGATCGTTTTCAACTAACGAATCAAGAGTGTGCTGACGAAGCCATTCCATCACCCGCGCCGGGTGTCCAACTCGCACAACGCGTGGCATCAATTTCGTGAGCCTTTCCAATAGATTATCGACCGCGGTATTGCTTGCAGCACACGCAAGCACCCGATCGCCCCGCGAAACCGCTTGTACGATGACCTCGGCCAGCGTGGTTGTCTTGCCCGTACCGGGCGGCCCATGGATAACCGCAAGATCATCGGCCAAAAGAGCAAACGCGACCGCATCGCGTTGCGGCGGGTTCAAGTCAGTGCGAAAGTCAATCTCGGCTCTGGTTTCATCAATTGCAGTTTGAAAGTCTGGGTCCGTATCGATCGATTGACCATCGAAACGCGGCGATCGTTCACCCAGAAGCACATCGCGAAGCCGCTTGGACCGCCCCGAAACGGTTTGAGCCGCAGCCATTGCAGATAATTGCCGCCGCCGTGTGGTCTCATCGGGCGACAAATCCAGCCGATAGATGGCATTTGACCTGCCGCGTCGACGACCACCACTCACATCGCCTTTCCCATGTTGGCCAATACCGCGTTTGCGACTCCCGCGCATCGATTTGTTCGCTTTGGACGTGGATGATTCATTTCGTTCAGGCAGCCGATCCGTTGCGACCTGAATCGCATTGTTCGTGCGTCGACTGATCACGCCGGGAACGCCTTCATCCGACGGATCATCATCAAACGTGACCACAACGGGTGAACCAACCTTAAGACGATTCATCGGTAGACCAACGGCGGTGGGCTTGGCGAAGTCCAACAGATTCCGGCCGCCCAGACCGGTTCGCGTTTCAATCAACTCCAACCCCAAAATGGTCTCTCCGGTGCGTTCTGCCTGATCACGCGATCTGGCTTGACGCCGCTGGGCTAAGCGAACTCGCTCAGCTTCCGCTTCCAGATCCAGCCATATCGACAGTTGCTGAAAGTAAGCGTCCATTTCGATCGGTCGATCACTTGGCAGCCCGGTCGGGAATGGCACCTTCGTTGACGCGCCGTGGTCCCGATTTCGCTTGCCCTGTTTCTGATCCGATCGTGCCGCACCACGTCGAGACACACGCGAATCACGGCTGGGTAAGATGCCATCGCCAAACGATGTTGATGATCGACCTTTCTTTGATTTTGCTGGCATGTCACGATGGATAAATCGACGGTCTTCTTAGCACGGCGGAGCATCCACGCGTGATCAAGTTCTCCATCATCGTGGTTTGGATCTTTCTGGCCAGTACCGTTACGGCGGTCATGGTTTGGTGGGACAAACGCGCCGCTCAAAACGATCGCCAACGAATCCCCGAACGTCACCTTTTGCTTGCGTCATTGTTGGGTGGATGGCCCGGTCATTTGGCAATGTCCCGCCAAATCCGCCACAAAACCGCCAAGTCACGTTATCGAATTGCATTCACTGCCGTTGCGATCATCAACGTTTTGTTGGTCTGGTTTGTGTTGTGGTAGCCAAACGCATTTGAAGTGAAGCGAAGACGTTGCTCCAAATGCAGATAACCACCACATTCGATGGTGACTTGGTTGCCTGGTTCCTTAACGAATGAGAACCCAAAACCTGGGATCAATCGCACCAACGATTCGGCGAATCAATGACGTCACGTCACTTCGATTTCGGACAACGGCTCGCTGCAGCTCCAAACATTCGTTGCGGTCGACGACCGTTCCGCCGCCGTACGTCTGCTTCGCATGTCGATCGGATATCGTTTTGAACTCGGGAAAATGCGACGCCAGACGCGACGCAAACTCGAGATGCGTTTCACCGTAATCGCGCTGCAGCCCCACTTCCGCCAACTGCAACACAGTGGCACGGTGAGTCGCGGCGGCCAATTCATCGGGCGGGCAAAAACGTGGCGCGAGCATGATCCACCACTTGAACAAATACGAACCAATCAATGCGATCACGAGCATGACTAACAGATCTCGCCACGAGAATCCGACACCAGGATTTGGATCCGCAGCTCGTTCCAGTTCGCCTTTGTGCTCTGATTTGCCTCGTGCTTTATCAGCAAGAAAATCGGAGGCAGCTTTGTCCGGTTCCTGAGGCAACTGCGTGCTGGGATCGATTTTCTCAGGCGACGCATCCACCACCACCCAGCCGACATTCTCAAGATAAAGTTCGGGCCAGGCATGCGCATCGGAATCCATGATCAAGATGGCCGACGATTTGCCGCTTCGCTTTTGGTCCACCGCATATCCAATTCCGATACGTGATGGAAGTCCGAGGGACCGCATTAGATAGACACTCGCGTGGGCGACGTGGGTGCAATAACCAAAGCGACGACCAAACAAAAAATCCTCAGCCGGATTCGCAGACGGATCATCAAAGCGAGGATCGTGCGAATAGGTCGTGTTCTCTTCAAGCCATCGTTTAATCGACAACGCCTTCATCATCGGCGTTTCATGCAAATCATCGACCAACCCGTCTCCCATTTTCTCAGACAGAATCTGTTCCGCGAGTTCCTTATAGCGGGGGTCATCAGGAAACTGCTTGTAGTGATCGAGCATTTCGTCATCCCATTCCGGATTGCCCGACTCAAAGTCGGTTAACGTGCCGTAGAGATCGTAGACCTCATCTTCGAAGACATAGTTCGTCAGCACGCAGCTTGATGCGCGATAGCTCTGGCGGAAATAATCCGGGTTAGGGTTCGTCGTTGGCTCCACTTCAATCATCGTCGGCAACGCGAACGGTCGCGGTTGCTCGGTGATCAAATTCACGACGATGGGGACAATTTGATGCATGTCTTCCGGCAGCGGGACGCCACCGATGAATGCTTTTTCGCTTGGAAAGTTCGCGATGATGTCGGTGTCCAAATTCTCGTCGACGGCCACCGCTAAACGACGTCCCGTAAACTGACTGGCGGCCGTCTGCCGGAAATACCAAGCCTTCTCGTATGGCTCAATGTCATCTTCGAGCAAAACCATTGCGATCGGACGCGGTTGCTTTGATTGATCGGCAGCACGTGGGAAGGGATCGTTTTTCCCGGCTGACGAGGACGACGCGTTGCTCTTAGCGGCGGTTTTAGACTGATTTGATTTGCCATTGCGTTGGTCGTCGGAACTGGATGAGCCCGCCTGATTGTCTCCTCCCGCGGACGATCCGTCGCTGGGTTCGCTTGACTCACCTGATCCATTGGAGTCGGATGCGCCACCGGACGAATCCGACCCGGCCGCCGAATCACTTGATCCAGACGGTGGCCGAGACACCAGCCGTGTCAGCGCGAATCCATTTCCAAGCCAGGCAAGAAGCAAGAGCACGATCACAAGACTCGCGACCGACTTCAAACCATGTTTCCAATCGGTGAATCGAAAACAAATCAACAGCGCCACCAAGAGCACGACCAACCCGATCACACCGAAGACACTCGGCATGTCCATTCCGTTGATGCCAGCCCAATCGGATAGGAACCGAGGGTGACTCCACTGAAGATTACGGTGACTCGAAAATCGAAGACCGATCACGCTCACAATGGCAATCGCATCAACGTGAGACAAAACCGCATGGGCCTCGGTCACCGTGCGAAGAACCAACACCATTCCGATTGCAATCAATCCAAAGGTCACTATCTGAATGAGGCTGAGCGTCAACTCAATGCCAAAGATCGTCGGCAAGACCCACACGCGCCCGATCACGTGCGATGCCGCCCATCCCATCATGATGAAAACCACGCCCAAAGATGCGATCAACAGCGGTTGCAATCGAAATCGCTGACAAGCTGAAAAGCACATCACCCCAAGGATCGCACCCAGACCGCTCGAGATGACACCACAC
The DNA here is from genome assembly GCA_039028015.1 of Planctomycetota bacterium. Classification (GTDB taxonomy): domain Bacteria; phylum Planctomycetota; class Planctomycetia; order Pirellulales; family Pirellulaceae; genus Rhodopirellula. The sequence continues at coordinate 13,578 of JBCCJB010000029.1, read as the reverse complement.
CAACCAGTCACGGCCGCTGCAGCAATACCAGCTGCGAGTGAGAAGCCAAAAATTCGAAGCCCGTGCCGAACGAACCAAGTCGTTCCCTGCACCGCGTGCAAACGCCACTGTTTCGATTTCGCGTTGCGATCAATCACTGGCAAGGGTCACTTTCAGCTGGAAACATCATTGCCCAACGCCATCGTTTCACCCGAAAGCCGGTCCAGAACCTGAGTGGTGATCCCAGCATTGGCCAACTGCGTCACAACCGTTTTGATTTGCTTGGTCGTCGTTTGATCTGAAGCGGGTCGTTCAAATAGCCACGGCGGCAGGGATGGATTTGGTCTTGTTAGCGTGCTGCGATCCACGCCCATGATGGCATTGATTTCCATCCCCACATCGTGACGCGAGTTCACCAACGACTTAAGCCACGGTCCCGGACGACTCGGCACAAATGCGATGCATCGCTGTGGCGATTCTTTCTGGAGTGCTTTATGAACTTGACCCACCACCCTTCCACCGCGATCGCCAATATCTGCGGAACGAATGATCTGTTTGATTGCTAACGTGTGGGATTCGGTTGGACTCTCCGATCCATCCGCTTGAAAAATGATTTCTTCGCCATCGTGTGCGGCTTGACCGATGATCGATCGAGCCACCCCCGCACTCGCCTCATCGCCCGGACCCGCAACGAAACAAGCGATGATCTGTGATGTCGTCGCAATCGAGTTCTCCGGCTGTCGTACCAGCAGTTGCCCCGTTCGGACATAGTGTTTCCAAAGGACCAACTTGAGTGGATCGCCGGGTCGATAATGCCGCATCTCAATCAGATCACCATGAGGCTTTCCACTGGCATGGGGCATGTCATCGCCATCTTGCTGACGATTGATGTTGGCAATGGCCTGCGTCGTTGCCGGCATCGGTTCGATATGAACGGCCTGTTCAAACGAGCGAGCCCATCGAACGCTTGTCAGCCCGAAGACATCCGTGACTTCAAATTGACGGATCAGTTCATCGCGACTGACGCGTCGTTTCGCCGTAACACATTCCGCCAAACCGTCTCGCCGACGTTCAAAGTTCACCTCCACATCAGAACAATTCAACCAACGTGCTTTCAGCGTCACACAGGGAACCGCATGCAGCGCGGGAATAACCAATCCCGTTGTATAAGACTGATTGCCGACACCGTTGATCGACTCCAAAGTCGGGAACTTGGCCCTTTTCAACCAGAGTGCCACAGTCAGCGTTAATAGCATCAGCAACACGAGCACAATCAATCCCGCCACGGTTACCGATGACAATAAGTAGTCTTGTTGGCCAATACCAAACCAAATCAGCACCACCCCAAAACCAACCGCGGCCACGATGCCGCGAATCGACAGTGGAAACCAGGCGAATAGATTCGCAAAGATGGATTGAATCGGCTTGATCACGTTGTTCGATGCGTCTCCAACCAGCTTGCGGTTATAGCGTGGGCGATCGATTCCTGCGGCAACACCTTGACCGTTGCTGTCTCAATGATAGTCATCAAAGGCGGTCACGCCGACCACCAGAAACTTAATCTGACCGCGTCACCGATTGATGCATCGACTATGCTACGCACGGCGGTTCGCAACTCAAATCGTCATCATCACCCGATTCACAATACCCCAACATTCGCCATGAATGCGCCTCCGACATCCGCCAGTGTCGACACACTATCTGCCGCATTTGATATCTATCAATCCATCAAGCGATCATGTGAATCGAAAGTACAGGGGCGATCCGATGTCATTGACTTAATCCTGATCGCGCTGTTGGCCGACGGCCACGTGTTGTTAGAAGATCACCCAGGTTCGGGCAAAACAACGCTTGCGAAGGCTTTGGGTGAATGCATCACGCGTCCAGAAGGACAGGACCATCGATTCGCATCGTTTCGCCGCATCCAATTCACACCCGATCTTCTACCATCCGACGTCACCGGATCGACGGTATTTGATCCCAACAGCAATCAGCTGACCTACCAACCAGGTCCCGTGTTCGCCAACATTGTTTTGGCCGACGAAATCAACCGGACGAGCCCCAAAGTGCAAGCTTCGATGCTCGAAGCGATGGCGGAAAAGCAGGTGACCGTCGATAACGTGACCCATCCGTTGGAAGATATTTTCCTGGTGCTCGCGACACAGAATCCGCTCGATCAAGCCGGAACCTATCCACTACCCAAAGCACAACTGGACCGTTTCTTATTCAAAATCCGCATGACGTTTTTGCCTCGTGAGGCCGAACTCGACGTGTTGCGTATGAAGTATCCTCAGTGCCGGGGTGACGAGCCCGCCGACGCGTCACCTATTGTGGCGGCGCCCGTCATTACGCCGACCGGACTCGTGCAAACACGTCAAACGATTGCAAGTCATGTTCGAATCGATCGATCCATTCAAGAAACACTTGTGGACGTCGCGTGCGGGCTTCGCGATGACAAACGAGTGCACCAGGGAATATCGACGCGTTCATTAGTGGTTGCCATTCCCGCCCTTCAGGCTCATGCCTTCATCAATGGTCGCGACTTCGTAACGCCCGACGACATCAAGGCACTGGCCTTTCCAATCTTTGGTCACCGCCTCGAACTCAAACACGGGCTGACCAATAGCGATGAGGTCATTGAGACTGTGATGGCACCAATTGTCGATCGGGTCAGCAGCCAGTCGGTTCGGTTGTGGGATAAGGCAAAATGACATTGGGGCAGCGTCGACAAGAGCTCCAGTTTTGGGCGAGACCTCTACTTGATTTGGTCATCTGTGTGTGCGTCGGACTATGCGGTTGCGAAGACTCCAGTCATGTTTATCCCGACGCGCCGTTCAATCGGGTCTCAGATTCGTTCCCTCATGTGATTCCGCTGCAATCGGAACCGTCCTACAACGACGACGAAGCTTACAACGCATATTGGGCGGCAATCGAAGACGTCTTTGATCATTCGATGGAACGATCAATTCTCCGTGACGCAACGGAAACCGAACGCGAAGCTTTCTTAGCATCAGCCGAAGAACGGTACGTCCGAGCGCGTGTTTTGGCAGAAGAACTGTTGCAAGACGATCCGTTGTCCATCGTGGGTTTGTTTGTGATGGCGAATGTGGAGGCGTACGCTGAAGCTGATTTGCCGTATGCCCTCAGCGCGATCCGCCAAGCACGATCTCAAGCCGAACAAATGGGCCAACGGAATCCTGATGACCCCATCGGCCAAGAATGGTACCTCCGGATTTTGGAAGTCGAGTTCGATATCCTTAGTTCGCTTGATCGTTCCGAAGACGCCATCGAAGTCATCGAACGCATTGAAAGTGTTTATGCCCCCGTGCCGTGGATGAAAGCATGGCCGATGATGAAATTAGACCGGTACGATGAGGCTCAAGCGGCAATCGATGCGTGTTTGGACATCGGGGAATTCGAAGTCGACGCCCGCAACACGCTGGCCGCCATGTATGACCGGATGTGGAAAACAGATTTGTACCACGAAGAAATAAGTCGTTTATGCGATAAGTTTCCCGAATCTCAAGTGCTGCACTACAACCTGGGATTGTCGCATGCGTACCGGGGCGAGTTTGCCCGCGCCGAACGTGCTCTACTCACATCGACCGAAGGTGTCGACGATGCCTTTGATGGAACGCCCTATACGCCGCTCGCATGTCTGCTGACGCAACAAGGCCGATTCGCGGAAGCCTTCGATGCACTGGGGCAAGCAAAACTGGAACGTGGTGGACGTGACGTTTACACGTTGCAGCAAGACGAGGCCTATCAAAATTCCGCCATCTCATCGCTACTGGTCGCGCTGAGTGAACCTGATCTAGCACTCAAATTTGCAAAGCAGGCCGCCGATCAACCCGATCGCAGTGGCTCGTCAAGCATGGATGAGCACACGCCGATCTTGTCCAGTGCGTGGATTCTTTGGACGGCACAAAAACTCAAGCGTGAGCAACTGGCCGAACAAATTGCAATCCGCGGTGGTCTGGAATATCGGCAAGAGTTGGCGACGCTAACATCATCCATGTGGCGTACGAGACAGCATTTCCAGCGAGAGTTGGACGAAGCATTGGTAGCGGAGTTGATCCCTCCATTTCACAGCGGATCAATCGGACTCGAAGTTGGCATTCAATCTTGGCATCGGTTCCAACTGCTCGACTTGATCCCGCTGGGCATTCTCGAAGTGGCCTTGAACCGATTGATCGAACAGGAACCCGATTCAATCATTCAGCCGTATCTTTCCGGAATGCAATCGGCGGTTCGTTTGCGTCGAGGTCTTCCCAGCGAGTCGCTGCGATCGGCAACCAACGCGCTGGATTCGATTCCAGCAACCAATCAGAAACTCTTTCGAGCGCACATTGCCGCCGTCGCGGGGGAGGCCGCGTGGCAGTTGGGCGAGTCCACCAAAGCCATTGATTATTGGACAATCACCCTGCGAGATTTCCCACAAGCCTTTCGCTTGCTGGAATTGCGATTGCCGATCCGTCTGGAAACGTCATCAAATGCCCAGCACCAAGCGATTGCTGATCTGATCCGACGCTCGCCACGGTTCACTGAGCACCCTCAAGGCTGCCGCGTCGTCATCCGTGACTTTCAAGGCAGCGTTCTGATTGAGATGTTTCGAAACAATCAAGCACGACACGTTGAGGTTCTGTCATCGCCAGAGTCATCTGAAATGTCGTTTGCTGATCTTTGCAGTCAATTTCACCATCGTTTCTTTCAGCCCTTGGTGGAGCTGAGCCAAACCGATCTTGGCTCACTGGATGGCTCGCCAGTCGCGGCAAGATTGCAGGAAGATGTCGACGACCTCTTTCGCGAATTTGCTCCCGAATCCACGCCCTAGCTTATCGGCTAACGCTTGCCTTTTTGATGACGTGAATGCGTCGCGAGCACGCGTGCGCAAAATTCAGGATCGCGAAACGGATCATTCGTTTGCTGTTGCCATTGCTGCAGCGAATCCTGCAACCGAGTCTTCACGCCTGCCATCGAAGCGACCTTGCTAAGGTCGTTGAACTCACCCGGATCACGCTGAAGGTCATACAGTTCCCAATCTGGCAAATCGACCAGCCGCTGAAATACCGGTCGGGCGGGATGCTGTGCGGACAAGCCGGCGAGCTCTCGATAGGCCGGATCACCATCGATCGAAATGGCCGGCTTGCGATTTCCACCCCGCAGGCGATGAATCAACTTGTAGCGGCCATCGGTGATCGCACGAGTCGGTTGGAACGAACTCGCGCCATGAAATTGAAATTCCCCAACGAGCGTTGCACGCCAATTCGATACCGATTCCGACGCCGCGACGGACCGAAGCGATTGGCCTTGGACTTGCGCTGGGATAGTAACATTTGCCGCGTCGAATACCGTTGGGGCAATATCGACCGCACTCACCAGTCGTTCGGACCGGTGAGGCTGACTGACGCTTGGCCAATCCATCAAAAATGGAACTCGCAGTCCCGCCTCATAACACGTTGTCTTCCCACGCGAAAACGGCGGTCCATGATCGCCAAGAAAAATCACCAACGTGCGGTCACGCTGACCGAGTTCGTCAAGCGCGCCCAGCAACAACCCAACGGCCGCATCGACGCGTTGCACGCAGTTGTAGTAGCCCGCGATTCGTTTTCGCATCGCCGGCGTGTCGATCTGTTGCCATGGCCAGGGCTGAACATCGCTTGGACCGATCGGCGATTGCGGAATAGCGTCAACAACATCCGGAAACGCAGTTGCCGCCATCGCTCGCTTTCCGTTGACGTGAGGATCGAACACGTTGAACATCACAAACCACGGTTGGCCTCCAGATTCCCGCCAAAACTCACGTGCGTACCGAAACTGTTTGGAAACTTGTCGGCTTCCGAATCCGTCTCGTTGATGCAGATCGAGATCAAATTCTCGGTCGGGGTTCACGTGCAATTTGCCAATTACCGCAGTGCGATATCCATTTTGCTTTAGCACGTTAGGAATGGACTGACGGATTGACGCCGACGTTGCGCGAAAACCGACACCAGCATTGGCTAACCCATACTGACCATTGGTATGCGGATACGTCCCCGTCAACATGGCCGATCGCGACGAGCTACAAGAAGCCTGAGCCACGTACGCGGTTTGGAATTGCACGCTTTGTGCCGCAAGCGTGTTCAAGTTGGGCGTGGGAACCGTGTCATCGCCATAGCAATTGAGCTGCAAACCCAAGTCATCTGCGGTGATCAACAGTACATTCAAACCCGCTGATTCGGCATGGCTGTTTGAAACGACAGCAAGCAATGCCATCGAAAACGCAACAACTGAAAGTCGGTTGAATCTAAGCATCAAAACAGTCCGTTCGGCCATACATGCACGGAAAGCAATTCCGTCAGCACGGTAACTTGAAACTCGATCAACTCAACCTTCCGAGCATTTCATTGACAAGCGATCCAACGCGACAGCCGTATCGATCCATCGAGACTGTAGAAATGCTGTGGCCACCAATGCGCTGTCACCAATAGCCGCTAAGCTACGCAAATTCATTTTTGCGGTTGCTCCGCAAGTGGGCGGAGCGACCAACACCTTTTCAGGAATGTTCCTTATGCGACGTACTTTGATTTGCTTTGCCACGCTCGCCCTCATGGTGAGCTCCGTGGCCAATGCGGAAGTGATCGAACTGAATTTGCTGGGTAATGCTGGCTTCGGCTTGTTGCCGGGCAATGAAATTGGAGCCAACACAGCTGACGCGTCAACATCGAATGCCTTTGGTGGCGAGATTGGCCAAGGGTTTGTGCTCGACACCAACACCGGATTGTTGCAATTTGGATTTCAGTTCTCGGGATTGACTGGCGGACTATTCAATGCCGCGTCAGGTATCCACATTCACGAGGTCAATGACCCCTCCGATCCTTTCAATTCGACCGGCGGCATTCTATTTAACTTGAATTCGGGATCCGACGCGAACGTAACGCTCACCACGCCACTCATTGACATTGGGTCAACCAGTGGCACCGTTGAGGGGACGATAGCCCTGACAGATACCCAAGAGCAAGGGTTCGTTGATGGGATTTATTACATTAATATCCACAGCGATTCATTCCGTGGCGGCGAATTGCGAGCCAACGTAACCGCAATCCCAGAGCCCTCAAGCTGTTTGGCGATTGCGGCGTGCTTGATCACAAGCCACGCGATTCGAAGACGCCGCCGAGTGGCGTAGCTCATTAACGGGTTAGAAGAAACTTCGACGGATTCATCTTTCTAGGATGACGGTTCACTCATGCCGCTGATCAATCGTGGTCAGCGGCATTTCTAGCCCTTGCGTGCCAACCGAGTTGAATCGACTCTAGATAAACTGAGTTATCGGTCTGGCTCACGTCGCGCAAGCCGACAGTTGCTCCGGATTGCATCTTATGACTTCTTTGCCTTTCAGTTGCTATAAACGTGGCCAGAAGGCATTTCACCGTGACGCGAAGCCTAAATCTGAACAGGCACTCAACGCTCCGCTGCGAGTGCCATCATTCAGTTCGAGGGTCCTTGGCCCAATCAAAATTGAACACCGAATTGATCGGTCATGGCTCGACGAATTGAGGCAGTCATCTGATCGATGCGGTTCAGTGCGGACTTGTAATCGGAATACGCATTGCCGCGGGCATAAGCATCGGTCACGCGCTGATAGTCGACGGTCGAGTTAAAGTCATAGCCGTATCCATTGCTGGCACTACCGTAATAACCCGTACTTAAACTCTGGCTTGCTTTGGTCTTTCCGGCGTCAATGTTGCCTTGACGAACTGTCAAGGCATTTCCCCGCAAGGTTTCAGCCACGTCGGTTCCATACTGAATCATCTGAGGGTCGACATCGAGCGTGCCCAATTCATCGATTTGACGGGCCCGCGCATCATTCCATTTGGCAAGGGCCCCGGTCGTTTGCGATTCATGCTTTCGGGTTTGCTCAATGATTCGAGTCACCTGATCAAAGTACGCCTTCGTCCCATAAACAACTGACTCTTGTTTTGAACGACTTCCGCTTTCTTCACGGAGTGACTGACCCACGGTGGAAGCACGCTGCTGAAGGCTGAACATTCCAAGGACGCCACTGAGCGTCGCCTCGGTGATCGGTCCCCTGAATGTCAATGAGGTCTCATCCACATCCACATTCCATGTGCGAACTTCGGGAGCCGCGGTTCCATTTCGCTCGGCGATCTCCGCAAGGAGGTCCGCCGCCATCAACTTGAGCGACTTCGGCGACTTGGCAAACTCAGCCCGGACAATGCACTCGTTGAGTCCACGACGCCCGACCAGAATACTGACACCTTGAATCGACGACAAAATGTTCGCGATCGTCTCAGCCGGCATTGCTTTCCGCGAATTCAGATCCTTGAGTTTCGAAGCCAGCGGAGCCGGTGCGAAAACATCCTTAAGCTCGATGGCGACCATCAATGAAAGATATTCCTCGGGCGACTTTGTTTTTGATTCCAGATATTTCGAATAACTCAACTTCGGATGAGGCTCCAACCAGCCCGACAACAACTGACGATTGGCGGGCCGTAGCACACCGAGCCGCTGATCATCCAATGGCACGAAGTACGTCTGACCCGGTGCCCAAACTGTTGCTCTGTCAGCGATCTCATCCACATAACCGCCCACCGTTTCGGCAAGCTTCTCGGCCGTGACGGGACGTTTGAGAGTGGAGTAACCCGCTTCCCAGCGCGGACGTACGTTCATAAGGTCCAAGTCGGCAACGAACCAATACTCGTCCACTTCGCGAACCACGTCCGCCGTCAAACCACTTTCACGCATCAGATTATTCAACGATTCCACGTTCACATAACCAAGCGTGTTAGGAACAGCGGGAGTACGTTCGAGCAGCATGCCCAATCGATCGTCTTGTGCAATAAGCGTCACTCCATGCGACATCACGCACGCGAATAGGACGGTCAAAATCAATGGTCGAAACATGAAGGTGGCTCAGGTAGTAATTCGAGACAAGAAACGGCGCTACAAGTCTTCTTTTGCAGCGAACACTGACTTTAAGCGTACCATGGATTCAGCATCCCAATGGTCGGGCTGCGTCACAGCAAACCAGGCGTCGATGTAGCTGGAGGCGTTGTAGTTGTGGCCGTGGCCAATGGGAACGCTCGTCGCCAGTGGCAGGTCGAAGGCGATTTGCAAGAACGTGACAATCGGCACCCACTGCAAAAACTCAGACACATCGGGTCCGCGAGTGCCGGTTAGCCAATCCGGACGTTTCCAGGCCAGTGAAGGCGAAAACCAAACCATTGGATCACTCGCATATTGCACATACACATTGCGGATCGGGCCCCAGGCCGTGCCGGTCTCCAAGTGATTGGTTTGGTTCGTGAAACGCACCATCCGGGAATCCCGAAAGGTAGGCAGCCAAGCCGGACTGTCCTCATTGCGATCCGCCACGATCTGCTTCCATCGCGTGCTTGGAAATGGTGTGCCCGCCCAAACGGCACCATCAATGGGATCTTCAAATGTCGTGAGCAAGTCCGCAGCCATCTCGCCGCCAAAGGCACCCAAGCTGAGACCAAACAAAACAAGACGTGGACGAGTTTTGGGTGAAAGCGTTTTCCAATGTTCGTAGACCGCATCAAACAGTGCCGCAGCGGACCGCTTGGCTTCGCTGGGCTCCACCAAGATCGTGATCCAGCTGGGCAGATACGAATACTGCGTGCTCACAATCGCGGTGTCGCCATCATGCAGAACCTCAATCGTGTCGACACCGCCGGGATCTAACCAACCGGTTCCCGTGGGTGTTGCGACCACGAGCACGGAACGATCGAATCCACCCACTCGTTTCAGTTCCGCCAACGCCAAAGCAGCACGCTGATCCACATCATCGCCCGACCGCATGCCCGCATACACGCGTATCGGCTGCTTTGCAGGTCGACCCGTGATGTCCGTGATCGAATCGGCATCGGGACCATCGACCAAAAATTGCTTGCCGCGTCGCCCGATGGATTCCCAATTGATCAGCGAATCAAGACTACCGGTCGCGTTGGATTCCGTCGGCATGGCAATCCCAGCGTCGGTCAACGCATCCGCACCGCTAAAAAACTGATCAGCCGCTGCCAACAACCCACGAGCAATCACGCCGTTGGCAACCAGAATGGTCAACATCACAACCGTGACGCCACCGATCAAACGTGACAATCGACGCGGAAGAATCGGCGAGAGTTGCGATGCCAACCATCCGCCGAGCGCGATCAATCGACGAACCAGCAGCACCAACACGAGCCCAAGACCGATCGCAACGCTAACAAACAGAATCGGGTCGGCGGTTTGAATCGGATCCAAACCCACCAATTCACGGATTGAGTTTTGCCACACGGTCGAGCGCCAAACGAAAGTCACGAACACGATCGCGACCCCAACCGATGTCAGGCGTTTTGACCACCACTGCAGGGCAGGTGATGGTCGCTTAAGCTCGAGCCACAGCCAAACCCAGACAAACAAGACACCCAGTCCGTACCCGATCGCCAGTGAAAAACCGGATAATAAACCTTGCACCAGCGCGGGACGCGGCAAGAGCGATGGCGTCACCGACAAGGCAAAGAAGACGGTCGCGGTCGCCAAACCTACAAACGAGAACGATGTCCATAAATCAGACAGAGCCAGTCGAAGGTCCAATGAACTTCGCCTGATCGTTGGCTCGCGTTCAACCGCCCCCGAGATGGACATACCCAACGAACTACTGTCGCTCAATCCAAGGATTCACCGTATCGGAGATCGGCACACTCTCTTCCAAAAACTTGATGATGCTAGGTGTCACAGGACCGACTTCACGTATCAAAGCGGCCCCGCTGAGATTGGTCGAGGGAAATTCCAGTTGCAATCCTGTCGAGACGCCTTTATTCGCACGTCGCTTACTGGTTTCCAAACGCTTGCCTAGTCGCTGCGAATCGGATCCCTGCGGGCTTTGCTTGCCGGCCAACACCATGATCGGCAGCGACACCACGTTGGCATCACGCAGCACCGTGTCGATTGCCACGCCTGCATGGTTCTTTTCCGGTGAAACGAGCACCAACGCTTTGACGTCTTGACCTTGCTTCTTCCTGCCGACACTGGGAAATCGCCAATCGCGGCTCGACCAGTGCATCGCCAGAATCGCGCCTTCCTCAACGCCAATGATTGCGAGCGCATTAAGGTTCAAGCGTCCCGCGTTGTTCTCTTTCTTCAAAAACTGCTTCGCTTCTTCGAGGTCATACGCAACGATGGCTTCAAAATCACGCTTTCCCATTGTCGCAATGTTGTATTCCTTTTCAGTCCTCGTGCGTGGGTCTTGGTAGGTGCGACTTTTGCCATGACCGCGATACTCCAAAGCTAAGACCGCGAACCCCGCCTTTCGCAGTGCCAGACAAAGCGCGCCGTAAGGCCCGGCTTGACCCTTCCATTCATGAATGATGATCACCGGGACGGCTTGCTTGCCCTTTTCCGACGGAAAGTAAAACGAATTGAGATCGGCTCCGTCTTTTGTTTTCAGTTGGACTGGTCGAGGTTTGAGCGCCTCGTCGGTTTTGCCGCCACGTTGACCGAGTGCGGGTGCGGCAACGGCTACCATCATCGCTAACGCAACGATGCCGGAATAACAGCAAACAAAATCGAATCGAAACGATCGCGAATCAATCATGGGAACTCGGTTGATCATGAAGCATGCGTGAATGAAGTGTCCAATACTCGGATCGTGAAAACTAGTTCGACCGCGGTAGGCGTGTATGGCGATGAGGACATTGGTGGCCGCACACTGACCAAGTCGATCACCAGCGGCTCACGCCAGTACGCGTTTTGACAATCACGGCCTGACACTCACCTGTATACAGTTTAACCGCCCCATCACTGAATTCCCAAGCGACGCAGCGTCTCTCTAACGATTCACGTCGCCTAGCTTCGGTACAGCTCAGGAAAACCAACCCCGATTGGGAAGACCGGGCATCAAGCACTACGATACCGAAATGACTTACCTGTTTGATCTCGACGATGACGACCCCAAACCAAAACGGCCCCGTCGCAAACCCAAACCAAAGACCGCCGAAACGGCCATCTCGATTCTTGACCTAACCAACCAAATCAAGTCGGTTGTCGAGAAAGGTTTCCCGAGTGTCTGGGTGCGTGGTGAGATCACTGATATTGCTCGCCCGCGAAGCGGACATTTGTACTTCACGTTGAAGGACGAGCACGCTCAAATTCGCGGCGTGATGTGGCGAAGCATTGCCGAACGACTGGCATTTGATCTCGACGACGGTCAGTCCGTGTTGTGCGGTGGTGATGTTGAAGTGTACGCCGCGCGAGGTTCTTACCAACTGATTGTCCGTCAATGCCGGCCCGACGGCATGGGCAATCTGCAAATGCAACTCGCGGCGCTTCAAAAGAAGCTTGCCGGCGAAGGACTTTTTGATCCGGAGCGGAAACGCCACCTACCACCGCTGCCTCGACGCGTCGCCATCGTCACCAGTCCATCCGGTGCCGCGATCGCGGACTTCTTGCAAGCCGCAGCGGCGCGTCACGCGGGCATCGAAATCATCTTGATCCCCGCCAGCGTACAGGGCACAGGCAGTGCAAAGTCGCTGATGGAAGGCATTGTCGCCGCGCACCGTTTGGCACCCCGGCCCGACGTGCTGATTGTGTCGCGTGGTGGGGGATCGATGGAGGACCTGTGGTCGTTCAATGACGAATCGCTGATCCGGTTGATGTCGGAGTCGCAGATTCCCACCGTGTCGGCCGTGGGACATGAGATCGACGTGACACTTTCCGATTTGGTCGCTGATGTCCGGGCTTTAACGCCGACCGATGCGGCGCATCAAGTGTTGCCTGACCGGTCCGCGATGATTGCCGCATTGCGTGGGCTCGAGACCGCACTGCGACGAACGGCCGAGCAATCCTTGCGACGACGTCGTGATCAATTAGACGCACTAGCGTCACGTCCCAATTTCACACAGCCACATCGACTCGCGTCGGATCGCGTCCGTCGGCTTGATGAACTCGACCAACGCGGCCGCAATGCCATCTGGAACCGCCACCGCCAGGCGACATCACAAATGAAAGCACTCGCGGCGTCGGCATCGGCCCTTTCGCCGCTGGCCGTGTTGGCTCGTGGTTATTCCGTTACTCAAGACCAGCGGGGCCGAGTCGTTCGATCCGTCGCTGATGTTCAAGAGGGGCAAATGATTCGAACGCGTCTGCCTGATGGGACCATTTCATCTGAGGTGAGGTGACAACCGACCATCGCCGTACATCAACCCAGCCTGGAAGCTCAACATGATGGGGGCTGACGGCCAAGGTGAGCGTGTTTGGCCGCACACGCGAGATCAAATGAACCATCGAAAGACTCGAGTTCGGCGGCAACGGCCAGCGATATCGTCGCAACGACTGCCACCATCCGCGAAACGCATGTCGAGCCACCCATTCAAAATCGACCCGATAGGCGGGGAACATCTCACACAGCATTCTCGCGACATCGATAAAGAATTGTCGCTGCGGAACGACAACATCATCGTGCTGAATCACCGCGGTTAGCCCGCGATCGTGCGATTGTTGTATCCAGCTCGCAATGCGTTCAGCGGTGATATCGCGGCCGGGATCGTCGGCTGATCTGGACATCAATTCTCTGACCATCACGCTATGGAATTTCGC
>JBCCJB010000028.1:0-19726 GCA_039028015.1 Planctomycetota bacterium | reverse complement strand
TGACTTATCACGGAAGCTAAAGACGCGTTCTTTTGCGCGGCTTTTTTCTTCGTCTCGTCGGGCACCTCCGAAAGCCGCATCAAATCCATGCTCATCAAGAGCGGCTTTGAGGGCATCGGTTTTCATCAGTTCGGTGTGACGCTCGCTGTCTTCCCAGGGCCAGATGTTCAGCTTCAGCCCCTCCCAATTGGTATGCACCAGCACGTCCAAGCCGAGCTCTCCGCGAACGTAGTTTTCACGGAAATCAATCATGTCCTTGAACTTGTATGTCGTATCGACGTGCAGCAGTGGGAATGGCAGTTTCGCAGGCGCAAATGCTTTCATTGCCACATGCAGCAACACGGCGGAATCTTTTCCGATCGAATACAACATCACCGGGTTAGAGAACTCAGATGCAACCTCGCGAAAGATCTGAATGCTTTCGGCTTCGAGTTGTTTCAGGTGTGTCAGGCTGTAATCGGACATAACAAACGTGATGGGGTCGATGATTGTGGGGAGCGTCAAATTGTAATTCGCATCAGCGAAATCGAACGCTCAATTTGGTTTACGGCGTAGCTGAAGAACAACGCCTTGCCCCGGATCACCATAAGCCGCATTGTCGGGAGTCGATTCGCACGCAATTGAGGCGTCGGGACTTTGAGGGTTGTCGGGCTCGTGCGGTATGGAGGGATCATCGGGCTGAAGCGAATAGGTTGCGGCCACTCTCAACTCGATGCCACGGAGCAGTCCAAGGTGTCGCGCTTCGGCACGCTCGGCGACCCATCGAGGTCCTTTGATGAGCAATAAGCGATCAACATGCGACCAATGCGGCTGCATCCATTGACAGAATTTGCTCAAACTGCCGACGGCTCGACTCACAATGGTGGAAAACCGAAAGTCTTCCAGCAGGTCTTCACCCCTGGCCGCGTAGACCGCGATGGGCAATTCCAATTCGGTGATCAACGCATCGAGCACCTTGGCACGCTTGCCGACGGACTCGGCAAGTGACATGTTGATGTCGGGGCGCAGGATTGAAAGCGGAATCCCGGGAACGCCATTACCGCTGCCCAGATCAAGCACCTCTTCATCGGGTTGCAGCAGGGTTGCCAGTTGCAACACATCACGCAGGTCACGCGTGACGAATAGTTCCCAGGTGGTGTGGCGAGTCAAATTGACCTGCGTGTTGTGTCGCCACATGGTTTGCACGTAACGTTGCAACTGAATCGTCAGAGGCGTTTCCAGCATCAATCCTGACGATGCCAACGCGGCCGCAAATTCATCTTCAATCATGCCCGTCCAATGTCGCCCGCGTCACAGAAAAGTCGTTGTCACCGAGGCACGAACATCTGGCGTCGTCGCCCGGGTGCCTAGCCTTGTTGTACGGCACGCTCTTTGGCAAGGCGACCCGACACGGGGATGGGTGATCTGAGATCGTCGTTGCTAACCCGGGATTAATTCGCCGGCGGCAACGAGAAGTTCTTAGGCAGTACGAACTGCGGGATGGCGGGCGTTGAGTCCGTCGTTGGCGGTGCGAAGGGATTCTTGGTTGCCGAGGTTGACGTTGATGCCGAGGGCAGTTTGGTTGTGGTCACCGTGCCATCCTTTGCCGACGGATCACCCGGGAGCACCGGACCGACGGGTGGCATTGAAACAGGGCCGGGCGACGTTGCTGAGTTTTGCGTCGGTGCACCCGCTGGCATCTGAGGCGACATGTAGCTTCGCGGATCTTTGAAGCTTACCGGTTTGGCAGGGACTTGGCCCGTGCTACCAAGTTTTGTGCTCGTTGGCTTGGATTCGCTGGTTACCGTGAGGCCCATTCCAGCGGGGAGCGTTGGCTTGGTGCCCGCGGGACCAAACGATCGTTGTGGCGTGGGCACGGGTTGGTTGGCGCTGTGAGCCGGGGCGGCCGCTACGGTTGCAATGGGTCCGGCTGCCGCTTTGATCGAATCAGGCGTACCAGCAATCTGTGTTGCCGGACCTGCCGTCGGCAGCGTGGTTCCGCCGGGAATGCCAGGCGTCACGTCGGGACCAGCGGGCATGTTGCCTGGCATTGCTGGGACGTTGCCGGGCGAGATCTGTGCCAGCATTTCACGCGATCTTTCAACGGCTCGCTGAGTGGCGGGGTCGGTTGCGGTGGACCCGATCGACATCGCCGTTTGTAGGTGCTGCTGTGCGGGTGCCGCTTTACCGTTCTTGTAATGCAGGTAGGCCATGTTGAAGTGGGCGACGGCCGGTTTGTTGTTCTCGATAAGCACTTCAAGGGCGTCGTCAGGCTTGCCCGCGTCATAGTGAACGCTGGCCAAATTGTTGGCATAACGTGACGTGCCAGGTGCCAACTGCAGAGCCCGCGTAATAGTTTGCGATGCCAACTCATGCTGATCGAGCTTGGATAATGTCAGGCCAAGATCGTTGTACAGCGCGGCGTCGGTTGGCTGCTTCTCAATGGCTTTCTGAAAGAATTGGGCCGCTTGTGGGAAGTTCTCTTCGCGAAAGTGCAATCTCGCAATGCTTGTTAGCGCGGGGCCATTTTCTGGCTCGCTTTCAAGCGCTTTGGTGTAGCTCTCCATTGCCTTGGTCAGGTTGCCCGTCGATTCCCAAAGCTGACCGTTGGCAACAAAAACATCGGGACTGCCTTTTTCGGGCATGTTGCCGAGTGCTAGCGGATCATCCGTGACGTCAGCCTGTGCGATCTTGGCTGCGTCTTGACCACGACCGAACCAACCGCCGATGGTGCTGGATGTTTTGGAGAACGCATTCTTGGTGGCCGTCCCAACACCGGTCGCGGCTTTGCCAATCGTGTTTGTTGTCGACGCCAGCATGCTGGGCGTCTCACCCGCACTGGATGCGGTAGCGGCCTTTGAACCAAAGGGATTTAGCGATGCGAGTGACATGGAAGACGCGGCACATCCGGTCATCGAGGTCGATAGACCGCAAATGGCAAGTGCCAACAGATGACGTCGCCACCGTTTGTGATGACTCTCGGTCCCTGAACGAGTTGGCGTGACGGCGCTACGAACGTGGGGTCGGCTGCGTTTGGCGTCCATGGTCTTCACTTCAGGTCATTGACGTACGGGGTGTTCCGTCAAGCATGATCGACCGCCGTCGCAATGATCTTGACCCGCATCATCGGATTCAATCCAAGGAATCCGAAAAACCCGTCGAGCCGTTGCGACCAATTCGCTGTACAGATGTGCGGTCTGGATGTTTTGGGCAACACTTATTTGCGTCCAAAGTCAGCGGGAATCTCGCCCCATCGCTTGGTTTCCCATTTGACGATTGGATTGCGGTAACGATGGGTGGCCAACCATTTTTCAGCTCGATCGACTAGATTGAACAGCTTCCAATTGTCGGCGTTGCGAGCCAGTTTTGTTTTGCAAACACCTTGCCGGACCCAGCTGATGCCGATGCGTGAATCAGAATAGATCGCGGTTTCACGCTGTTGGCTCGATCCGCCTTGTTCTGGATTGAGCAGTGCCAAGGCATGCACGATTGCCAAGAACTCGCCGACGTTGACAGTGCCTTTCTCAAACGGACCCATGTGAAACAGGTCGGTCCCGGTTTCCAGGTCAACGCCTTGGTATTCCAGCGGACCTGGATTGCCCTGACAAGCGGCATCAACGGCCCAGGCCTGCATGTCAACGCCCAATGATGCTAGCTCGTCGCGTGGAACAACTGGCGTGGATGGCTTCCTTTGGGACGACGTCTTGCCTTCAGTATCGGCAACACCCCAATGTTGGTCGGCCGGTTCTCGGAACGCTTGCTCCGCATCTGCCAGATTCGAAAACGATTTGTACTTGGCGGCAGAGAATCCGCGGATTTGCTGGTCGCATTGATCCCAAGTGCGATAGACACCGGGCTGCCGACCATGCCACACCACATAGAATTTGGGCTTCTTCGGTTTTGACACAGCTGACGTCGGGCTAGAGCAAGATCAAGTGTTCGGTTGCGGCTACAACGGGTGTTGGAGTAAGTCGGACTTCCACGTCCGTCGAACAATCAAAGGCATGACGGACTAGGAAATCCGTCGTACAAATCACCAACACATCGGATTTCAGCTTCGATCGGGCACCCCGGATTTCACACTCGGGTTAACTTTGTCACGCGACCTGTCGAAACCCATTCAGCAACCAACAGATTGCCTTCACGGTCGAAGCAAGCGTCGTGAGGATGAATGAATTTCCCGTCCTGCCACTGTGACGCATCGGTTCGAATCTTGAATCCTTTGTTGGCCGACTTATCGGCCAGGATTCGTTCTTGGTCGGAACCAATCTTCGTGAGAACATTGTGGTTGCGATCCAAGATCGAGACCTGAGCCACTAATTCGGGGATCACCATCGCGTCACCAAACGTGTCCGCATTGGCGGGCAAGCCAAAACCATCGACCAGTTTTTGCGGTGTCCCGTCGGGCTCGAGCATTTGCAATCGATTGTTGGCACGATCGCAGATGACGATTTGTCGGGGGCCATGATCACGATCATCCACCCAAATTCCATGTGGCGTTTTGAATTGACCCATTTGATCGCCCGGCTGACCAAAGCAAGATTTCCAGCGGCCGTCATAATCGTAGCGATGAATCGCATAACTTCCGTAACCATCGGCCACCAAAAACTCGTCGTCTAGAAAAGCGATGTTGGTCGGCAAGAATCGGTCGCGACCCCAAATGCGCTTTGGAAAACTGGCTTCCCCAGCGGCATAACGTCCTGATGCCATCGGCGCGAAACGTTGCCAAACCAATTCACCCGTGAGGGTCATCTTGGCAATGGTTTTGGTGTGTTGATAGCCGCAGACGTACAAAAACGGCGTTCCATTTTCGGTGTGCACTTCAATGCCATGGCCTCCACCCTGAAAGGGTTGCCCAAAGCTTCGTATCAATCGGCCATCAGAATCAAACACGAATATCGATGGATGGTCCGTTAAGCGTGCCTTGCCCTCGTGAATCACGTAAACGTGATTATTGTCATCGACCGCAACACCATGCGTGACTTGCCAAGAATAGGGCTCGGGAAGATTGGCCCAAGCATGATCGAACTTGAATTGATACTCGCCGGAACCGATCACCCCCTGAGCCGCTGTGCGTTTGGACGTGCAGACAAACGGAGCGGCCAGAGAAATGGAAGCGGCAGTCAGCATTCGGCGTCGAGAAAGACGACATGACATAGGACGATTACCGATGTTGTGGGCAGGGACTTTTGTAGATGGGAACTTCTTAACTGAGACGGGTTCGCGTGACAGGGGGATTTCACGACGCCGTATCATGGCGAACGCCAACCGCGCATTCAACCAAACATCATGAACGCATCATCACCGAACGTGCCGCTCACACTGCAACGAACCATCGCGGAGTCGTTTAGTGCGCACGAGGTCGACCAGTGGCAGGTGGTGCAATCACTGTGGAGCGAATACGGCAAAATCTATCGAGTGTGCTTTACCGGTCATTCGCATCCCAACGTGATCGTGAAGCACGTGCGGCCACCGGAGCAAGCTTGTCAACCGCGTGGCTGGAATACCGATCGATCCCACCAACGCAAGTTGCGGTCTTACGAAGTCGAGGTGAACTGGTACCGAGATTGGCAGCGACAGTTTCCCAGTGCCTGCCCAATGGCGGATTGCCTTCACGCAAGTCATTGCGATAGCGAGCTGGTGTTGGTTCTTGAAGACCTTGATGCTGCAGGATACGGCATGCGTCACTCATCATTGCCGATCCAAAAAGTGCATGAAGTCCTTGATTGGCTCGCGGCGTTTCATGCGGCATCGATCAATGCAACACCGACGGGGTTGTGGCCCGTGGGCACCTACTGGCATCTCGAAACACGGCCGGATGAACTCGCAGCGATGCCGACGAATCATCCGCTTCGACTTCATGCCGCCGCAATCAACAATCGTCTCAACCAATGTCCCTATCCAACCATCGTTCATGGTGACGCAAAAGTCGCCAATTTCTGCTTTGGACCCGAACGCCACCAAATTGCTGCGGTGGACTTTCAATATGTTGGTGGCGGATGCGGGATGAAGGATGTTGCCTATTTTCTTGGGAGTTGTCTGACCGAGTCGCAATGTGAGCGTTATGAAGAGACGCTGCTTGATGCTTATTTTGCGTCGCTGAAACGAGCCGTGAAACAGCGACATGCCGGTCCGAGCCACCAACCGGATCAAGTCGATTGCGAAGAGCTAGAACATCACTATCGCGCGATGTATCCGCTTGCATGGGCGGACTTCAATCGTTTCTTGATCGGTTGGTGCCCGGACCATCCAAAGCTGCATCGCTACAGTCAACGACTGGCGCTCGAAGCGATCTCAACGCTCGGATAGTGCGACACGCCACGAAATCCCAAAAGCAATAGCGGACCCGCCGCCAACGAGATCCACCAGATTAAGTGTGGCTCTTGTTGATAACACCACGTCCCAATCAGGGGCGCGATCATGAATCCGGCGGATGTGACCATGCCGTACGCGCCCAAACGTCGTCCGCGATCTTCTGATGCGGCGGTCAATGCGACGAAGGTTAAAATGGATGGCATTGCGATCATTTCGCCAAGGGTCCACGTCAGTACCACCAGGATCGCCCAAGCAATCCCGTTGCCGAGCGGCAGCAATCCGAATCCGATGCAAATCAGCAGAGCACCCACGGCAACGCAATCGATGGATCGATAACGTTTGAGCGATGCGACCAAAGGCATTTCAACAGCAACAATCACAAGCGTATTGATGGCCATCAAAGATCCGATCTGTCTTTCACGCAACAGGTAATGATCATGCAAATAGAGCGGATACGTGCTGAGTAGTTGCAGAAAGACGATCGACATCACACCACACAGACCGGCGAAGCACCAAAATCTCACGTTTGAGATCGATGGTTGATCATCTTCGCGCACGCCAGTGGTGGATTTGAAGTGATCGGTAGTGGAAACGCTCCTAGAAGCCATGACCAACACCAACATGGCCAGCAAACAGGATGCGGCGTCAACGACAAACAAAGCTTGATAGCTGATTGTCGCCAAGAAACCGCCGATCGCCGGACCAAAAGTGAATCCAAGGTTGGCCGCAAGTCGATTGAGTGCAAACGCTCGGGATGCATCCGATGACTGACACGCGACTGTGATAGCTAACGCGTTAGCGGGACGAAAGGATTCCGCAGCGATGCTGGTCAACCCGATTGTGATCAGAATGGGCAAGCGGCTCTCGCAAACCGATAGCACGAGATAACCAAGCGCGGTGCCCAACAACGAACCCGCTTGGATCGGAAACGTGCCCCAACGATTGGCGAGACGTCCACCCACAATAGAGCCGACGCAGGCACCAACACCATAGGTCGACATGGCCTGACCAGCCTCTGCCACAGACCAATTCAGTCGGCTGGTTAGGTACAAGGTCAAAAACACCATCACCATCGCACCGCTGCGATTGACCAACAGCACAGCCGACAACCACCAGACGCGTGCTGGAAGATTGGCATAGGTGCGAAGATAGCGGGTAAGCACAGTGATGCGAGTTGATTGGCGATTGACGGATTGGCAATAGAAAGACTGCGATCTACAGAGACTCGCTGGGCCAGTTGGGTTCGCAGCCTCGCAGAGATCTAGCAAGTCCGTTGTGGCCGCGACGCGTCGATCCGATTCGTGTCTTGATTGCGGTAGAGGCACCCGCGAACGAAGGGATGCACCATGCAGCGTTGGAGCGTCGGTTGCCAACCAAGTTCACGGATCATCGGATCCACATCAATCAAGTTGCGATTGGCCAATCTTGTTTGCCAGCGAAAGAAGGTGTGCATGGCGAAAGAAGTCGTCGCCGATGCCAACCGGTGATGCCATGCCGTGGGCTCAGCAAAGTCGACGTGCATCCAAACAGCGTCAGACTGCATCCAGCGATGCCAGCAGGGCATCGATTGCTTCAAGGTTTCAAGATCAAAGCAGTCGGTGAAAAACGCGGTGACGAGTCCATCGAATGATCCCGCCGGAAATCGCATCTCGGTCGCATCGCCGTGCAACCAGACGACACGCGAGCGATCGGCATATTGGATTCGCTGACGTTGGCGATGCAGCATCGCTTGGCTTTGGTCGACGCTCACAAACGCGGTTGTCGGAAATTGTTCGTGCATGGTCGCAAGCAATCGACCGTCACCGTCACCTAGGATGAGTATCCGGTGCCGAGTTGGGAATGAGTCCAACACGATCCGCCGTGCCATCTGCAAACGATGGCCAAATACACATCGTTCAAGGATGCCGTACCATGGCGCCAAGCGGTCATAGCCTCGCTGTGCCCGATTCGAACTCATAGCTCATCGCGTCCTCATCCGATTTCAATCAGCGTGCAACCGCCAGCGATTGCCGGCATGAGCCCGGTGGTGAAATCGACCCAAATGGCGCGTCGACTTGGCGGTGACCATGAAGCGTTTTCGTTCGTGTTGGGTTCGTAATGCCAGAGGTTTGCGACTGCCAAGCAGATCGCGGATGCCATAATCGATAACGCGACGATCCAGGGCAGATATCCCATCATTGCTGATGCGAGCGTGACGCCACACAAACCAAAGCATGGACCTGTCGTTTTCCATCCGACTTCGGTTGCCACCGGAAACATCTGTGCCTCATCAAGATGGGATTCACCCATCGCGACGAGATGACAATTGATGCTGAAAATGGTTGCGGCCAGCGATGTGCCAACGACAAGGGACGCGGTGACGTGAATCGACCAAACGACAACAGAAACGCCCAACGCGAACAAGCATCCGACCAGCACTGGCTTGGGCAAGCTCGGCGGCATCACAAAATGCACGCCGGCGAGATAAATCAACACGGAGGCCCCAACGAGCATTCCGGTGCGTAGCATTGACTGCGGCAGCGAGCTGACAGCGACGATCGAGCCCAAGAGGGCCACCAGCATCCACGCCAACGTCAGCATTACGGCCCAATCATGATGAAATCGATGTCGCAGCGAATGCGGCCGGGTAATGTCCAGGCGACGTGCGTCCAGCAAACGATCGGCAACATAGGTCAGCCAAACCGCCGCTGCCAAACAAAACGCTTCGTCCCAGCGTGGCCAGCGGTCAATGAACCCCAAACAAAACACACTTTGCCACGCGAGTGCGATCAACACCGCATCGATTGACAAACAATTGCACCGAGACCAAGTGTGAAATAGCACCAGCGCTTAACCCGTTCCAACGTTTAACTCGTTCCAGCGTTTAACCCGTTGCCGAAGGCTAGGCTCATTTAAACTGTCTCTAACGCAATCCACCCTGAACGATCGGATTGGATAGGGTGCCAACACCTCCGACAGTGATATTGACGACATCACCGGCATGAAGTGTGAAATCGCTTGTTGGCACGATTCCGGTCCCCGTCATCAAGAAAGCCCCGGTCGGGAAATCGTTATCACGACCAAGCCATCCAACAAGATCCTCGAACGTGCGTGCCATTTGATCGGCAGCTGTTGATTGGTCAAACACCACCGACGGTCCACGATGAATCTTGAGATCAACGGTGATGGTTTCGGGGGAGGGCAGGGCAGAGGTTAGTTTCAGAAATGGCCCAAGGCCGGCGCATTGGTTGTAGGTCTTTGCCTGTGGCAGGTACAACGGGTTTTCGCCTTCGATGTCACGCGAACTCATGTCGTTTCCGGCAGTCAGCCCAACAATTCTCATCGTGGGGCTGATCACCAAGGTGACTTCGGGTTCGGGCACATTCCAAACCGCATCTTGGCGAATGCGAAGCGGCTGACCATGACCCGCCACGCGGCGTGGTGTGGCTTTGAAAAACAGCTCGGGTCGTTCGGCCTGATAGACCCTGTCGTAACACGAGGCGGCAGCGGCGGATTCTTCCATGCGTGCGGTTTGACTTCGTTTGTAGGTCACACCAGCGGCCCAAACTTCTTGGTCGTCGATGGGCGGTAACCATTTGGTGTTCTCATCAATTGCAATTGCCGCATCACGGCTCAGACCCGTTGCTGCGTTGATGGGATTGGTCGCCGACAGAATGCCCGCCAAATCGCGGATGTCCGAACTCCAGATCAATGGGTGCAACTGATTGTCAATGACTTCAGCCCAGCGTGCCGATCCATCGACGCTGGTGAACTTGGCAAGCTTCATCTTGGTTTTGCGGTGTGGGACTTGTGGGGATGACCGATCAGAGCGACCTCGATTTCAAGACCGGGACCAAATCCCAGCATTAGCCACGGGTCAGGAACACTTGCGTGTGCAAAATCTTGAAGCACGACACCCAACGTCGCCGACGACATGTTGCCGTGACGCCTGAGGACATCACGTGAAATCGCAAGCGCATCTTCGGGCAGGTTCAGCGCGGTGGCAACCGCTTGCAAAATGCGAATGCCACCGGGATGCACCGCCCAGCCACCGATGCTGTCGAGGTCATGTCCATACTTGGCCAGCCAAGGCAGCAGGAAATCAGCCAGGTTTGATTCGATTAATCCGGGCACTGCCGCATCCAGGGTCATCCGGAAACCGTGATCGCCAATGCGCCACGTCATTGCGTCTTCACTGTCGGCTAGCAAACACGATCCCGTCGCTAAGACCGCCATCGACGGGGGGAAACCAGTCGAAGGCTCGTTGGCCGGGCCCGACAAGACCATGCTCGCGGCGCCGTCGGCAAAGATCGACCCAGAAACAATGGATTGCGGGTCATAGCCATATTGATAGTGCAAGCTGCACAGTTCCACGCTGGCAATCAATACCGAAGCATCGGGATTGGCTGCCAACAAGCCTTCGGCCGCGCGGACGCCATTGATCAATCCGTGGCATCCCATAAACCCGAGAGCCAAACGTTGGGTCGTCGCGGGCAGATTCAGTTGCTTGATCAGCGCGACATCGAGCCCGGGAGCATAAAAACCCGTGCAGGTCACCGTCACAATGTGCGTGATTTCTTCGGACTTGATGGAACCCTCAGCGAGGGCTTTTGAAGATGCCTGGCTGGCCAGTCGAGGTGCTTCGATCGCAAACCTTTCGTTGCGAGTCTGCATCGTCGGATTACCAGCCTCCTGGGTCAGCGGTGGATAAAACGACTGCGACAATTGGCCATCCGCATCACGATCCAACAATACGCTGCCGCGACGCTGCACACCGGTCCGGCGATAGAGTTTTCCCAGCTTGCGTGCTTGCGTTTCGTTCTCACATGAGATCGCTGCTGCTGCCGACGTGGCATAGTCAAGATCGGCGTCATGATTCGGAAAGGCTGTTGCCACCGACATGATTGCGGCGTGAGGCAAAGAATCGCTCGTCATCGAATCGCTCATCATCGAATCGCTCATCATCAAGGCCGATTGGGTGAGAGGGCGGTCGAGTTAGGCAACTTAGGGCCCGACGCGAGGCTCCAAATCAATGGCCGCGATAAGCCGGGGCGACGTGCGAGCGCACCACAGGCAGCCGAGCGAAACCATCGATAACGAAAGGCTCGCGTCACCACATCACAAACAAACATTCGTCTCCGAAGCAACCGTTGACGTCGCCGTTGCCAAAACGCGGCAAATGATTCATTGGATTGGGTTTTTAGTGTGTCACTCGATCGGTGTTCGAACCACGCATCCGCGACCGCGATACCCGATTCAATGGCCCAGGTCATGCCTTCGCCCGTCAGCGGTTCGACATAGCCAGCCGCATCCCCAATCAACACAACCCCGCCACGGCCGACAACGCGTCGACGTCGCAGTGGCGGTGTCGCCATCCAGCGTGCGTCTCGTGTCATCCAGTGAATTAAGGGGTCAGGTCTCTTTTCTGAGTGAATTAAGGGGTCAGGTCTTTTTTCTGATTTTTGGAGACAATTTGCCGACTCAATCATCGTGCCGACGGGGTTCCAAAAACGAATGGGGTTGGCGTCAGTGGTCGATCGTTTGATTCGACTCGCGTTCGGTACCGGCCTTTGAATTGCGGCAGCTAAATCGAGACCACCGCAAGGCAATCTCACCACGCCCAAATAGCCCACGTCACTGCAGATCATCTGAATGGCGTTCTCCTCGATACGCCATGATTTGGCCAAATCATGACTAGCAGAAATCTGGGCTGAAATGCCCATCGGTCCATGAGGCGGACTGATCCAGGGCAGCGAAGAGGGATTTTCGCGTGCCGATTTGGTGCCAGATTGGCGGCGATCAAACGCGTTTCCATTGAGTCCGCAAGCAACGATGATCAAATCAAATCCAAGAGGTTCCTGCCAAGGATTCGGCGATTCGTTTTTTGACTGAGAATCGTTTTTTTACTGAGAGTCATTGCGAGCTGCGTTCACCGGGCGCCACCGAATCATGGGCTGGTTTGGGTTGGTCGAATCGCTGATACGAGCCTCAGTTGGCTGGTGAATCGTGACACCGAGTTCGCGAGCTCTCTCGAGCATCAGTGTGTCCAGTTGTCCACGGCCAATCGACCGGCCCGAAGCAATCGGAACGCAAAACCGTTTGGTTGGCCGATTGTTTGGTTGGATCATCCGACCATCGAATTGCGTCAACGGGTGGCCGATGTCGCGAACCGAATCCCCCAAACCAATTGCATCAAGCGCTTTCAATCCGGCAAAACCCAAACAGCAGCCGCAAACCTTTTCGCGAGGAAATACGCGACGCTCAAACAGCGACACGTCGCATCCAAGATGATTCAGCCGAATGGCCGCTGCCGCTCCAGCGACCCCGCCACCAATAATGGCAACGCGACCGACACCCGATGGCGACGTCACGACGCGGCTCCCGCGATAACGGGTTTCAAGTGCGGTACCCATCCTGGCTGGCGAATGACTTCACATGATTGCTCCAGCGTGGCAACAAATCGGCAGGGCAGCGATCGACGCACGGGAATCGAAAACCCCAAGGCGCGGTGGATCAATGCGGCAAATTCATGTCGCGTGTACGCACCACGAACGCTGGCAATGGCGTCGAAGTGAACAATCGGGCTGCGAGTAACCAGACGTGACGCCAACCCCACAAGCGCAGCATTGAACCGAGATCGTTCCAAATCGCAGATCAACAGGTGACGCTGGCTAACTCGCCACATCTCGTGAATCAGCGACACGACTTGATCGTCAGTCAAGTGGTGCATGAAAAGGTTGCACGTGACCACGTCGAAGCCAGTGGGCAAGCCATCATTCAGGCAATCACGCTTGACCGTTCCCAAGGTGATCCCTGATGCGGATGCGGATTCCGCAGCGGCTTTCAATGCGGTTTCGCTGCGATCCAATGCCGTGATTTGGAATTCGAGTCCACGTCGTCGGGCTCTCTTGATCCAAGCAATCGGTAAGTCAGCACTGCCGCTGGCGACATCTAAGATTTTCAGGGGGCGATTCGGTTGTTGCCGAGCGAAATGCAACAACTGCGGAAACAGAACGAGACTGACACCGCTGATCGTGTTCAGACGACGTAGGCCTTTCAACGCCGCGCGGTGGGCAATCGGATCCAAATCCGGTGCATCCATCTGTTCGTCAACTCGATTGCGAACGCCTGCCCACATCGAATGGTCATCCGGTGATTTGATCGGACTCAATGCCTTGCGATGACCTCGTTGTCAAACGATTCGCCACTTGAAAACGCATTCAAATTATCAATCGTGGTGCGAGCGATCGTTTCAAGTGCTTCGCGTGTGAAGAAAGCTTGGTGGGACGTGACCAACACATTAGGAAACGTCATCAATCGACTCAGGATATCGTCCTGAATGACTTGCTGCGACAGATCCTCAAAAAACACCCCGGATTCTTCTTCGTAGACATCAATGGCTAGTCCACCCAGTTGTCCTGATTTCAGCCCTTCAATCGCGGCCGATGTGTCGATCAGCCCTCCTCGCGACGTGTTCACAAGCATCGCACCCGGCTTCATTTTGTCGATCCGGTTGGCATCAATTAGGTGATGCGTTTCGGGCGTTAGCGGGCACTGGAGCGAAACAATATCGGAGGTTGCCAGCAAATCATCCAGTGACGCGTATTGCCCCAGCTCTCGTCCGGCTTGATTGGGAAAGGGGTCATGGAGCACGATGTCGCAACCGAACCCTGCGATGATGGTTGCCAACGTGAGTCCGATCGCACCCGTACCAATGATGCCAAACGTGCGGCCATGCAGATCAAACCCCAGCAATCCATCAATCGAAAAGTTGTTTTCGCGAACGCGATTGTAAGCCTTGTGGATCTTTCGATTCAGTGTGAGCACCAAACCGACTGTGTGCTCGGCGACTGCGTGTGGTGAATATCTTGGCACTCGGGCGACGCGCACGCCCACGCGTTTGGCAGCCGTAAGATCAACGTTGTTGACACCGGAACAACGCATCACGATGTAGGTGACATCACGCCGGTGCAAATCTTCGATCACGCCCTGATCCAGCGTGTCGTTGACAAAGGCACACACGGCTTGGCAGCCTTCCGCCAAAATGGTTGTGGTTGAATCCAGGGCGGGTTGCAGGAAATGGATTTGATGATCGCTGCCGGACGCCGCTTCGCTGAGGAATGATCGGTCGTATGGTTTGGTACTGAAACAAGCCACGCGCATGATGAACACCGTGTGATGGAGGACTGGGCTGTGCAATCACCGATTGTCCGAAGTTGCCATCAAGCGAAACCGCAACACAACAATGCTTGCCGCGATCAAGATCAGACTGACGAGTTGCGAAATGGACAGACCCGTTCCGAACTGCGCCGCTTCATCCACTCGGACCCACTCCAAAAAGGTACGCAGCAAGGCGTACGCGATGCATCCCAGGCACAATAACACGCCAGGATTGGACCAAGCTTGGATTCGTGATTGGTTGTGACGGGATTTTGTCGTGCTGTTGTGTTGCAAGAGTCGCTCGATGCCAAGCATCATGCAAAACATGATCGCAGCGGCCACGGCGCTGATGACCTGTGTGGCACGAACCGGCATGGCACGCTGTGGCAACTCAGCCGGAGACAAACTTGAGACCAAACGTCCGTCTTTGATGACCGCCAATCCGGGCAATACATTGGTCGCAGGCCGCAGCGGATCCGTGATTGACTCAGTCGTATCCAGTACCAGTTCGACTCGTTCACCAACTTTCAAACCCAATTCATCGGCGACGCTGTCGTTTCGAATTTGATTAATTTGCAGTGTCCGTTGACCAAATGGTTGATCAGCTTGATCACGCGATGCGGCGCTGCTTGAACCTGACAAACCAATCAGACGACCATCGAGCAGTTGACGACGGTACACCGGACTGCCAGCTGGAAATTCAGCGGCCAACAATCCGGGGTCGCATGGGCCGCCAAAACAGCATCCATTCATCAAGCATCCCAAACGTCCAAAAAACAATCCGATAAACACGCACGGGATGATCGCATCGCCTAGACGCCAGACCGAACAGTTGCGTCGATGAATGAACCAGGCTGACACAAGACCGCCGCCGATTAGGCCGCCGTAAACGACCAAGCCGCCCTGGGTCACCGCGGCCAGTTCCGCGATCGTTTGTCCCAGGGTCTCGCGACGGAAATCAGAGAAGTACTGAATCACGTAAAACAAACGGGCACCGGCCACGCCGGCCAAAAATGTCCACGGTGCCAGCTGAAGCACGCTCTCGGCCGACAATCCTTCGCGCGAAACCTTTTTGGTTGAGCTGTTGTCGCGCCGCGTTGGTTGGTGCTCGATCAAGCGATCGCCGGCTCGCTGGGCACGCCACGCGGCCACTGCCACAGAACCAATGGCGGCAAGAGCTAGAAATAGCCCGTAGCCGCGAATCGCAATCCCGAGTGGTTGGCCATCGGGTAGCGTTAACTCAGCTCGTGGAAGACCAAAGACGATGACGCCGGCAGCAACCATCCAAAACAAACCTTGCTCGGAAATGATTTCAGCAACGCTGGGTGGCGGTCGCTGATTGCTCGCTCGCGTTTGGTGCACCCGCCGCCGCCAAACGGCCCATGTCAATCGGATCGCAATGGCGAGCAGCAACCCAATCAGCGCCCACCCGATCCCAAATGTCGGTAACCCGAGCCATTGATGTGGAATGACAAACAGGGTCGGTCGCATGCAGAGAATCCGTTGAGATCGAAAACAAATCGAGCCGCTTGTGTGTTGTCGAAGCTCAGAGCCGTTGGCTTCGATTCCGTCTGCGAAGGACTTCCTAATCCGTCTTCGTTGTGATGAGTCGGCGAACTCGGAAGACCGTCGTACTACAAAATCGGCCTATGACACAGGTAGTGTGTCAGTATCGTGCTCGCGACGATAGCCGAATCGTGACCGATCGGTGGCGGCTGGAGCTTGCATTTCGGACAACCAAGTTGAAGCGCCCCAAAACGTTCCGATTTGGGCCTTAACTGGTCTCAGAGTATTGGTCAGACATGATCAACCTTCGCAAGTGACTCGATTTGATGAGGCCGAAAGCGATGAACGATTCAACACTTCAAGAAGCTGATCGCGAAGATACCCAGGCCCGCAAAGACATTCAGGCCGATGGGGATGTCCGGAACCGCGAAACGCGTGACGCGGAATCTCTCACCGATTTTGCGGCACGGGTGGAGGCCTTTGAAATGGATGCAGGCGATCCCGTGTTCTCGTTTGCCGATCGATTGGCTAGGGAAAACAATTGGACGATTGAGTTCGCCGACGACGTCATCACCGAGTACAAACGATTCTGCATCCTGGCGATGCGAGCAGGACATCCGGTCACGCCCAGTGAATTTGTCGATCAAGCGTGGCATCTTCATTTGACTCACACGCGGTCATATTGGGATCGATTTTGCCAGCAAACCCTCGGCAAACCGCTGCACCACGATCCGACGGCGGGTGGCAGCAGCGAAGGTGACAAGTTTCGCGATTGGTATGCCGAGACGCTGAAAAGTTACGACGCTTTTTTTGGCCAACCGCCGCCGGCAGATATTTGGCCTTCGCCTCAAGATCGATTCCGTCATGGCGGCCAGTGGCGTTGGGTCAACGTCGGACGTCATTGGGTGGTATCGAAAAGAATGTTAACTGGGACGGTCTTGGTTGCATTCGTCTTGGGTGTCTTGTTGATCTTGCCGGGTTGCCGATCGACTTCGCTGCTTGCGGCCTGGCCAATGGTACCTGCGATCATGGATCTGTGGTCTTGGTTCCCGTTTGATTTGAACGGCTCTGACTTTTTGGTTTTTTATCTGGTCCTGATCGGCATCGCTGGGTTGATCCAGCTGACGCTGCGATTGACCTCCGGAGACAACGAGAAAGCGTTGCCGGTTGGATCGACAAACGAACAGCTCACGACCAATGAATGGGCCGTGCTCGCGGGCGGTGGCACTCGGCTGGCGCACGTTGGCATCACGCGTTTGCTTGTTGATGGTTGCGTTAGCAGTCAGCCTGGATGGCTTGCGACCAAACTGATTGCCAAAGAAAAGCCAAAACACTCCGAGGGCTTGGAGAACGATCTTTATGCCGCCATTAAGTCGGGTAAGGGATCGACGGCGATCATGTCCGCGGTTCAGCCGCACTTCCAACGCATCGACCAACGTTTGCGGGGTCGCGGACTTCGCCGGAAAACCGAAGTTGTCGTCCCGGCCGCGTTTGGCTTGATCGGATTCGTTTTGATCCTGGGTGGGCTTCGGCTGGTGCAAGGTGTGATCCAAGGTGAAGAAGTCGGACTGTTGGTTTTGATGATGGCCGGCTTTGCGATTTTCGCGACGCTGCTGAATCTCAGATCAGGCGGTTCAACACCGGAGGGGAAACAACTGGTGGAATCCGAAAAGCGACAGGCGTCGTTGAATTCGTCATCGACCTCGGAGGCGGATGCTGAACATTCATCGTCTGACTTGGCGGCACATCAAATTGCGTTGTTGGGCACGGCTGGTTTGGCCGGCTATGCCGCGTTGGAACCGCTCTTGCCGGTTTACCGGCGGATTGGAAACTCCTCATCCGTTTCTGGCTGCGGTGCCGGATGTGGTGCGGGGTGCGGCGGCGGTGGTTGTGGCGGCGGTGGCTGTGGCGGTTGCGGCGGGTGATTGCTATGACTTGATTTAACAGAGCGTCAGCATCGTGGTGACGCGAAGCCAATTGTGTCCTGAACCGCCGCTTTGAGATGTTCCGTCAATCCATGCGCCTGAGCGCGATGCTGTTGGTTGGTTGGATGATGCCAACGGATGATCGCTGCCGATGCCAAGCGGTGGACGCAGTGGTGGTGTGTGATGATTCGTTGCTCGCTTCGATCCAGCCTTGGCTGGAGCACCGCCGATTGGAAGGGCTTTCGTTGCTTGTTCGCCAGCCAAGCAGTGATCCTGACACGATGCGTGATGTCATCCGGGCTGCATCCGATGATCAAACGCTTTATGTGGTCTTGATTGGAGACGTTCCCACGATTGGCAAACGAATTCACGTCGGTGCGATCCCGGCCTTTCATGAAGTCTCTCAAGTTGCGTCACAATTCGGTTCCACACCCACGTATCCCAGCGATCGGCCTTATGGAAGTGCATCGGTTGCTGTTGGACGCTGGCCCGTGCGAACACCGGCGGATTGTCGTCAATTGGTCAACCGCATCTTGGCCTATGAGAAATCGAATGACTTTGGAAGGTGGCGGCGACAGTTTCAGTTTACGGCGGGGATTGGTGGCTTCGGCCCGATCGTTGATTCGGCGATTGAATCAATCACGCGAACCGTTTTGACGGACGTTTTGCCACCTGAGGTGATGCCGCAGATTGCCTACGCGTCTCCGGGGCATCCGTTTTGTCCTGTAGGAGATGACTTCGCCGTTGCAGTTCAATCTCGCCTTAAACAGGGGTCACGGTTTTGGGTGTATGCGGGTCATGGAAGCGTTGATTGTTTGAATCTGTTGGGACGTTCCGATGATGAGGCAAAGGGAGTTCGGAAGCCGCTTACCTACGGTCGTTCAGCGTCTCCTAGTTCACTGGATGCAAAGCGTTCTCTGGATACAAAGCCGAGCGATCACTATGTGGTCAATACACTTATCCAGAACGAGACCGTTGATCGGTTTGCCGTCGCACCAACACGCTCTCCGATCGGAGTCTTGCTGGCCTGCTTTGCCGGTGCCATTGATGCGCCCGGTGATTGTTTGGCGGAGCGAATGTTGCTTTCGCCGGGTGGGCCGGTTGCCGTGATTGCGGCAACGCGTCTGACCATGCCTTACGGCAACGCCCGATTCGGACTTGGCATGTTGCGGGCTGTCCATCATCGCGAAGCGCACCGTTTGGGCGATGCATGGCTCATGGGACTAAGTCGAACGATGTCGTCGAAAAATGATGCCGATGAGACCGTGCCGGCGCGAGGCATGATCGACATGGTGGCCTCGTTGGTCTCGCCTGGGAACGTCAATTTGCAACAGGAGCGAAAAGAGCACGCGGGAAGCTATCTGTTGCTGGGTGATCCGATGTTGAATCTTCATTCGCCTCAGGCCGTGTCACTTCGCGTTTCTCGATTGGCCGATGGCGATATCGACGTCACGGTGGCGAGTCCAATCGACGGGCAGATGTCGCTCAGTGTGCATCGACCGCTGTCAAGCTGGAATGATCGAGGGCAGGGCACCGATGAGGATCCACATGGCACCATTATCTCTCAGGTGCAGTCAAATGTTATTTCCGGCGAGCAACTGCACTTTCGGCTCTCAACACCTGTAAATCGCGATGTTGATTTCACTGTCAGAGCATTTGTCGACGGTGAGACAGACTGGGCCGTTGGCGCGGTGAAACACTAAATCGTTGTAGGCACATTTCTATGTGCCGTCTTCGACGTTCACGTGAGTAGGGGGGGCCCACCCGGGGGCCCCCACCAATTTGGTTTTAAAACCCGGGGCGTGATTGCAAGGACCAAGGGTTTTGGTTTGGAAGTAAAATGAGAAAAATTGGTTGTGTAT
>JBCCJB010000027.1:0-19828 GCA_039028015.1 Planctomycetota bacterium | reverse complement strand
CTCGAATCGTTGCAGCGTGATTTGTTGCGTTCACGCGGTATCGAGATATTGCTCAACAGCCCGATTCCATTGCTTGGCGATGCGACGCTCTCCGGTTGTGCCGGTAACGATGCGAAATCGCTCGGAGTCGCTGCCGTGCTGCGCTACTTGGAATGCGAATCTAGTCTGACCGCTTCGGCGCCCGGGTTGTTGCCGAAATTGTTTGAATCGCTGGGACTGTCATCTCCGCCTGAGCCAGCACCAACGTCAGAGGAGTTGGAGGATATTCCCAACGATGAACTCAACCGAGTCGACGTTCAAAACCTGGATCGAGAAGGTTTGGTTTATTTGATCCAACGATCGTTGCAGGTCTCGACGACCCTCGTGGGTCGGCGAGCATCCGAAGCGTTGCTTGCCTTACCCGACGAGGGCGATGATGTGAGTGCCGTTTCGGTGGGCGAAGCTTCCGCGGGTCAGGATGCCGATGCGATCTCGCCAGCGGCCGCAAAGATGGTCGCGTATTCGTTTCTGATTCAGCGTGGTGGAACGTCAAAGAAAATCCTCGAAACGATTCAGCAAGCGAAGGCGCATGCGGAAGCCAATGAGATGTCCGATGCGTCGTTGTTGTTGGCCGAAGCGTCATTGCACATTCGGCGTGGTGACGGCGAAGCATTCCAATCATGCGTTCAGACGATCACGACCAAATACGGTCAAAACCCTGAAGTCATGCAGCGGCTGCAGCAGATGTTGATCCAGCTTGGCTTGATTCGTCCCGACGGTCGGCCAGCTGCTCCACCGCCAGCCGCCAGCGATTCGTCTTCGGCCGGTCTTTGGACACCCGACAGCGGCTCACCAGCGATACCAGCACCAGCGACGTCCTCGCCTGCTGCTGCCGCACCCGCCTCGGCGGCTGCACCCAGCGGTGGCAGCAAACTTTGGGTTCCCGGTATGGATTGATGCCCGATTCCGGAAAGCCTCATGTCGTTGTCGTGGGTGCTGGCGCGGCTGGCATGGTGGCCGCCGCTGAGGTGGCGTTGCGTGTGATTCCACGCGGTGGCCGAGTGACTTGCTTGGAGAAAAACAGCAAGACGGGCGTCAAGATCCTGATGTCCGGCGGAAGCCGCTGCAACATCACTCACGACACTGATGCCAGGGGCATCACAGAAGCGTTTGGGAAAAGCACGGCGATTCTTACAGCCCAGCGTCGGCGCATTTCCACCATCAGCCGTCGTTGAGATGTTTCGTCAGAGCGGTGTGGCAGTTAAGCGAGAAGCAACGGGAAAGTTCTTTCCCGTAACAGACCGCGCCATCGATGTTCGCGATGCTTTGCACAATCGAATGACGGCGTCCGGTGTCGCACTGTGTCTGAATTCCTCCGTGCAGGCTATCGAACGTGACGCATCGGGCGAGGGTTTTCATGTTCACGTTCAACAAACCAGTCCGCGACGGCGCGCCGGTTCAATCGGGCGTCCTGCTAACAAGGACGTCGTGACTCAACATGTGGCTCACGTCGCGGGCACGCAACAGAACCAATCCGCGATGGTATCCGAAAAACGTTCGACTCATCTTTCCGAACCAAGCTCCCATTCGATCATTGCCGATGCGGTGATCGTGACGGCGGGCGGTTGCAGTTGGCCAAAATGCGGGACGACCGGTGATGGCTACGCTTGGTTGCAACAGCTCGGGCATACGATTGCCCGACCCCACCCTGCGTTAGTGCCCCTTATTGGTGGCACGTCGGCGACGCAAGCTTTGTCGGGTTTGACACTTCCCGATGTGATTGCCAGCGTAACGACGCCGCGTCACGGGTCTGGAAAGCAAGACCGATTATCGCGCCGTTCATCGCTGCTGATGACGCATTTCGGTTTTTCCGGTCCCGCCGCGATGGACGTTTCAGGAAGAATGACGGCACTGGATGACATTTCGAAGGCCGAACTGCGTTTGGATCTTGTCCCCGATCGAACGGAATCCCAATTGCGAGAGCAGTTTGATCGAAGCGGCAAAACGGCCACCCACAAAATCAACAGCACGCTTCGTCAATTCCTGCCGACACGTTTGGCTGATACCGTCGCCCAGACATGTCCGGCCACGACACCCGCTGAACTATCGGGAAAAGGCCTGCATGCGTTGATCACGCATTTGAAACGTTGGCATGTGCCGGTGACTGACACTCGAGGTTTTGACAAGGCTGAGGTCACGGCTGGTGGCGTTGCGCTATCGGAGGTTGATCCCAAAACAATGGCCAGCCGAAAACAGCCGGGTTTGTTCATTGCCGGTGAAGTCTTGGATGTGGACGGATGGATCGGCGGCTACAACTTTCAAGCCGCCTTCAGTACGGGGCTTGCGGCTGCGAAAGGCGTGGACCGATGGCTCGCCGCGTGATGTCATGCCGGACTTGATCGCACAGGGAACGGCAGCGGATCATCGCTGGCGAAAGGCACTGCCTGACTTGTCGACCGGGCGAGCAGTTCTGCTCGGTCGAAAACCGGATGTGTCGATTATCAATGCGCGTAACCCATCGGTCGCATGGACGATCACTTGGGATCGTTTGATTTCGCGACATCACGCAACACTGACGCGTTTGCCGAGCGATCGCGTGCGAGTGACGCGTGACGCAAGAGCGTCAAATCCGATTTTTTATCGCGGGCGGCCTCGAGACCAGTTCACGTTGGTGCCGGGGGAGCATTTTGTCATTGGCGGAACCACATTCACGCTGGCTC
The DNA here is from genome assembly GCA_039028015.1 of Planctomycetota bacterium. Classification (GTDB taxonomy): domain Bacteria; phylum Planctomycetota; class Planctomycetia; order Pirellulales; family Pirellulaceae; genus Rhodopirellula. Next base: position 17,129 of record JBCCJB010000027.1, on the reverse strand, counting down.
GTCGACCAGGATTTGCCGGCGGGTCCGACGCTGAGTCGTCACGACAACCCGGAGCACCAGCACAACACAACAATGCATCAAAAGACGATCAAGTTGCTGTCGATCGGCATCAGGTGACCGAATGGACGTTCGCTGAAACAGCATTGCGTGATCGAGCGTTTCGCGATGCCGATTCGAGAATTGAATTGCTGGCAAGATTACCGGATCTGGTGTCGGGCAGTTCGGGAGAACAGGAACTGCTGGCCCGCGTGACCGAGATGTTGATGCGAGCCACTCCGGCAGCTTCTGCCGTGGGCATCGTCACACTCAACGACATCCTGCATTACGACTCTCGGGACCAATCATCGTCACCCACGCACATCAGTTCGCGTCTCGTGACGGCAGCAATCCAAAGCGGACAGTCGATCTTGCACGTTTGGCGATCAGGCGACGATGCGTCTGCATTCACCATGGCTGAGAACACTGATTGGGCGTTTTGCGTGCCGTTGCGGTCGCCCGCGTGTGAGGGTTGGGCCCTGTACGTCACCGGATGCCGCATGGATGTCCCGATGCAATCTGATGCGAACAATGCTTTGGTGGATCGATTGTCAGATGACTTGAAATTTGCCGAGGTGGTTGGTTCACTCGTCGCCGGAATGCGGCAGTCCGGACAGTTGCAACAACAACAGTCGGCGATGCGGCGGTTCTTTGCACCCGTCGTTTTGGATGCACTAACATCTCCACCGGATCATCGTCGCAGTGCTGATGACGATCCATCCGCCGATGGCCCTAGTCAGTCGCAAAACGATGCAAGTCCGATTGACAATTGGTTGCACCCACAAGAATGCGATTTGACGGTCATGTTTTGTGACCTGCGTGGGTTTACCAGTAAATCGGAAGAACATGCTGGCGAGTTGTTGCGATTGCTCGAACAGGTTAGCAATGCGCTCGGCGTGATGACGCGTCACATTTTGAATACCGGTGGCGTCATCGGCGACTTTCATGGCGATGCGGCAATGGGTTTTTGGGGATGGCCGTTGCCCATGGGCGAGGACGATGGGGCGGCGGGCAATGCTGCCATGGCCGCAGCTCAAGCTGCCAAAGCGATTCGGGTTGATTACGCCTCGACGAAAACCGATTTCCGCTGCGGGATTGGCTTGGCATCTGGTCCTGCGGTGGCGGGGCGGATTGGGACCGTCGATCAAGTCAAAGTCACTGCGTTTGGTCCGGTGGTGAATCTTGCCAGCCGCTTGGAATCGCTAACCAAGGCGTTTGGCGTGGAAGTGCTGCTTGATCAAACGACCGTGGAGCGTTTATCAACCGTGACGGATTCCCGTTCCACGGTTCGCTATTTGGGACGCGTGCAGATCGCGGGTCTATCGCACCCCGTTGGTGTTTCGGAATTGCTTGTTGGCGGGACCGAAACGACGCTGACTCCGTCTCAAATCCAAACCTATCAGGAATGCTGGCAAGCGTTCGCCGATGGTCAATGGGAACAGGCGTACCAGGGCCTTCACTCGCTTCCCGCGTGGGATCGACCCAAAGATGTGCTGATGCGAACGATCTTACAGCACCAACGGGTCGCGCCGCCGGATTGGGATGGCGTGCTGCGCTTTCCCAAGAATTCATGAGCGAACGGCACGTCGGCGGCACCCTTAACGACGAACGTCATTTGATCGCGACTTAATCATTAGCCAAGGTCCGAAGGTAGTCAGTCAGTTCGCAGAGGTTTCGAGGGTTTTGCCCTAGATCGCCTTTGCCAACGCGGGACTGGCTTTTCGCCCACACGAACACACCGCCCTGTGGCAACGCTCGGATTTCAACGGTGACGTCATCAACAAATCGCATGATCGCTGTCCGCCGAGTGAGGTTGATCGTTGTGATTGGTCCATCGCTGGATTGCGAGACGAGTGACCATAGCGATCGGTTTTCGGCCCACTCGGTAATTGATTCAGAGATCTCCTCGGGCGATTGCGGCAGGCTAACCGGTTGTAGGCATGTTTTATTGGCATCATCGCTTAATTCGGCAACGTTTTGAGTCCAATCGCGACTCCAATCATCGACGCTAATCAAGACTTTGCCAACAATGCCCGCAGTGATCGCAATCGCGATGAGGCCAAACCATTCCACCGGCTTTTTGTTCCTTTTAAACATCATGAATTTGTTTGCTGACTCGGAGGCAAGTCACCTGGAAGCCGCTAAGCCACTGGCGGCTCGGATGCGGCCCCAGTCCATGGCTGAGTTTGTGGGCCAACGTCACATTCTAGCCGAGGGAAAGTTGTTGCAGCGCATGATCGCGAGCGGGCGAATCGGTTCAATCATATTGCACGGACCACCGGGGACCGGAAAAACCACACTGGCTCAGTTAATCGCGAAAGCGACGGGAGGTCAATTCATTCCGCTTAATGCAATCAGCAGTGGAGTCAAAGAAGTTCGCGCGGCCTTGATGACGGCTCGCGATGAGGTGTCAACGGGTCATCCGCGTCCCATCTTATTCATCGATGAAATCCATCGGTTTAATAAGTCCCAGCAGGACTCTTTATTATCCGATGTTGAGTCGGGCATCGTCGCGTTGATTGGAGCGACGACCAGCAATCCTTACTTCGCAGTCAATGGGGCTTTGATTAGTCGAAGCCAACTGTTTGATTTACAACCCATTGCACCAGAGGATCTTCGACAGTTACTGGATCGAGCGATGCGCGATTCGATTCTCGTATCGAAGCGTCAGAATCTACGTTTGGATGCCGATGCGATTGAGGAGCTGACGACATCCTGCGACGGAGATGCTCGCAAGATGCTGAATGCGATTGAATTGGCAGTCGACAGTGTGGTGGCGGATGAGGAAGGTTTGCATCGAATCACGCGTCGGGACATCCGAGAATCGATGACGACTCATTTGGCTGGCTATGATCCGACCGGCGATGATCATTACGATCTCGCCAGCGCTCTGATCAAATCACTTCGTGGCAGTGACGTCGATGCGGCACTTTACTGGCTCGCGCGAATGCTCGAAGGCGGTGAAGACATTCGCTTCTTGTGCCGACGCTTGGTGATTTTGGCTAGCGAGGATGTGGGCAACGCTGACCCAGGAGCCCTTCCCCTCGCCGTCGCGTCAATGCAAGCGTGTGAGGTGATCGGCCTTCCAGAAGCCCAGCTAATTTTGAGTCAGACCGTCGCATATCTCGCATTGGCGGAAAAAAGCAATGCGTCGACCAAATCAATCGCAGCCGCGCGGCGTGATGTCCGCGAGCAGCAGGTTCTGCCAGTACCAAAAATGCTCCGCTGCACCCATTACTCGGGTGCCAAAACATTGGGGCACGGTGAGGGATATCAATCGGCTCATGACAGCACTGACGGCGTCGTATCGCTGGACTATTTGGGCGTGGATCGTGAGTATTACCAGCCCGTCGATCGAGGCTTTGAATCGGAGCTTAGGTCACGTGTGGCGGAGATTCGGCGACGGTTAAGGCCTCCTGCGAATTGATGCTTGAAATCGTCGCTGATTGGCCGGTTCGCCGCAAATCACGTATTTCGGCCTAATGGTCGTCATATCTGGTGCACTTAGCCGGCACATCGATCAAGCCAGCCGTCAATTTATTTGACGATTACAGCCAAGGCCGACCATAATGGAGCCGGAGTGACGGCAGAAACACGCCTGATGAAACGGGACCGATTTGGTTTGTTATTGCTGCACGTTGCTTCGCTTTTCCTTTGTGTTCGCTCATTGCGAGAGTCGTTTTGAATCGCTCAACCCAGCCCGAATCTGACTTCACGCATTCACATGCTCAATCGCGACCCAACGTGCTGATCACGTTGCTGTCTCAGGATTCGTTTTCATCGGTAAAACGAATTGTGATTTGTTTCCTAACCATTTGTTTGGCGATTGGTTTTTGGCTGATCTCAAATATTGCTTGGTCGCAAGCGCCTGCGTTCAAATCGTTTCCACTTCCAGAGCGATTTCAAGGTGCCAATACAGAAAAGCTGGTAAGCGACGCGTTTAAGAAACTGGTCACGACTCGAGACTTGTCGAGCATGTCGGATCGCGAACGCGGCATGGCCTCGTTTTATCTCAATCGTTATTTGCCCTGGAAGCTGACTCAGAAGGAGAACCTTCCCATCGTCGCGAAGACGATTCGCAAAATGGGCGAGGATCTCGCGAGGGCTCAGCGGATGGGTACGGCTGGCGCTCCTGCTTTTTTGAGCTACTGGTTTCAGGGTCTTAAAGCGATGGCTGAGGGCGACTACATGCCGGCCACTCGCATCAATGCTGCGATCGCGCTCGGGCGACTACGATCAAGGACGTTCGATCCGTCAGCGGGATCGCCGCCTCAGTCATACTCGGCTGCGTTACCGGTTTTGCTAGCGCTCTACGAGAATCAGGATCAACCGGACGGTGTTCGCGCGGCCGCACTGCAGGGTTTGGCCAATCACACCAAATTTGGATTTGTCTCGATGCCCTCAAATGTCAAGCTGAGCTTGGCGAAGTCGATGCAAACGCTTTTGCGATCCAAGACACCAGAGGGTCGGCAAGATGAAGCTCACGCTTTCATGCAGCGTTACGCGGTTGACGTATTGCGATATTTGTTGCCGACTCGCGATACGTCCTTCGCGAAGGAGCTCGTCAGTGTGAGTGCTGATCCCGAGCGGTCCGAGCTGATCACGCTCTACGCAGCGTCTCATTTGGGTGATTTACCTCAGTCGGTTTCTGGAGCGGCAGGCGACCCAAAGAACGTGCTTCCGAATTGGTCGAAAAGGGCACTCGCATGCATCGAATCGGAAATCGCTCGCCTGGAGGCGCTCGAGCGACCGCAACCAGTCCCATCCCAGCCGCCAAGCCCCGATACTTTTCTGGGACGAAAGTCGGAGCCCGAAACGGTGAACAACATGATGGACATGGGTTCGATGGGCATGGACGACATGGCGATGATGGACATGGGACAGGGCGACATGGGCATGGAAGATATGAGCATGTTGGAAGGCATGGACATGATGGGTGCCATGGGTATGGGAATGATGCCCACGCAAGCCAAACCACAACCACCCGAAGTCGATTTGTCACGCCGGTATCTGAACAGTGTTTTTCAAACGCTGTTGCTTGGCGCGTGCGGCTCACGAAAAGGTGCACCCAAAGGTGAGCCGAGCGGACTCATGGCAGCCGTACCCGATGACGCAAAGCCTGAGGTTTCACAATGGATTGCAGCCATCAGTCCAATCGTTGATCAGCTCAACAATGACACACTCGATACGCGTGAGTCATGGTTGGACGCACTGCAGGCCCAGCGAATCGCGGTTGCCTCACTTGCTGGCGTCGAAATCGAACTGGATTCCAAGCCCGAAGTTCAAGACGAATTTCCCGACATGCTGCCAGGCTTGGGCGGATTTGCGCCCGATGATGTGGAACCGGCACTCGCGCTGCCCGGAATTTAAACCAACATCGCTCTTACGCGAGACGTCACTTGTCGTCCGGTCTCGCAACAAAATCAAGCATGAGACGGTTTAACGTCGCTTGCGTTTGTGGTTCATCGGATTGAGTGATTTTCTCGGCGTGGCCGTAGCGGCATCATCTGGAACGGACGGTTCGGTTTCTTTCGGGGGTTCGAAGCACTCGATCGAGTCGCGGACCAACAGTTTGTTGATGCGACGTTCGATGCTCGTCAGGAATTCGCCCTGCCCGCGTTCGATGAATGTGAAGGCAATCCCGTCGCGCCCCATTCGTCCCGTTCGTCCGACACGATGGACATAGTCGTCTGAATCCTGCGGCACGTCATAGTTGATGATGTGGGAAATCGTGCTGATGTCGATGCCACGTCCCACAACATCAGTGGCGACGAGAATGGTTAACTTGCCATCGCGGAGCGATTGAAGCACGCGGTCGCGTTCACGTTGCTGCATATCACCATGAATGCAGCCACATCGTTTGAAGCGACGTGACAAACGCCGTTGCAGGCGATCAACGCCGCGCTTGGTGCGACAGAAAATGATTGCCTGTTCGGGACTTTCGCGAGACAGCAGCGCTTCGACCAATTCTGCTTTGCGATCCACTTCAATCGTGAAGTACCGCTGCTCGATCGTGTCGACCGCCATCTCTTGTTGGCAACAATCAATCACAACGGGCTCAACCATGTAACTTTCCGCAAGTCGTCGCACGACGGGTGGCAGCGTTGCCGAGAGCAGCAACGTCTGTCGCTCACGTGGGCACTTTCTCAAGATGCGTTCGATCTGCGGTCGAAATCCGATATCGAGCATTCGGTCGGCCTCATCCAGCACGACGCACCAAACGTGACCGGTTCGTAGCGAGCCTCGCTGAAGATGATCGTGAATTCGGCCGGGGGTGCCGACGGCAATCTGGACACCATTTTCAAGCTGACGGAGTTGGCGGTTGATATTCTTACCGCCGGCCAACACCGCGATTTCCGTCATCACGCCTTGAGCAAGACGACGCGTTTCGACGGCAACTTGATCCGCCAATTCGCGTGTTGGCACGATGATTAACGCTTGCGGGTCACGACAATCCTCCAATGAATCAAGTTGTTCAAGGATCGGAATGGCAAAGGCTGCGGTTTTTCCGGTCCCCGTTCGAGCTTGCCCAATCACATCCATGCCGTTGAGTGCGTGCGGGATCAACGACGCTTGAATCGGCGACGGTGTTGAGAACCCTGCTTCCAAGACAGCACGACGCATCACCGGCGAAAGCATTAGTTCATCAAACGAATTCATCTCGGTTGGTGTTTCAACGGGTCCAACCGTTTCGAGCAACGCGAGGGCATCCTCGTTGTCTTCGAATCGTTCTTGTTTGGCTCCGCGGTTTCGACGCGGGTATCGCGGTCTGCGTGATTGGTTCATGCCGCAGAGTTTATCGAGTGCCATTGCTTTGCAACACCGCTAACCGGCGTGATTGCCAACGTCGATGAGTCCAACCATCAACTGTGGTTGGTCAATCGCATTCGTCACATCAGCGAGGTGGATTCAATAGTTTTGCGATCGTTTCATCGTCGCGGTTGTCGGCAGTCGCCACGACAACACCGGTATCGATAATGGGTTCGACCGATTCGCCTTCGAGGTGCTCAAGCATTGTCTTGACAGCGAGAAAACCCATCTGGACCGGGTCTTGAAGAACAATAGCCGACACGTGATTGTCGGTCAGACCCTGACGCAGCGATTCACTGCTGTCAAACGCAATGAACGCGACTTCGCCGGCCATCCCGCGATCCTTTAATGCTCGCAAAACACCTTCCGCGTTTGGTTCGCACACCGCGAATATGCCATCGACTTCGTCGCCGTAACGATTCAGCATCGCTTGTGCCTTGTCGACCGCCGATTCAGTCGTGGTTCCGGCGTATTGATCACTCGAGAGGATCGTGACGGCTGACGATTTGCCGATTGCATCGAGAAAACCTTCTTCGCGCTGAAACGTCGACTCACTGCCTTTGTTGTATCGAAGCAGGATGACTTTCCCGCCGTCGGAACCAAGCATTTCGATCATGGTTTGGCCAGCAAGCTGTCCACCTCGAAAGTTATTCGTTGCCACGTAGGATTCGAACGGCCTGTTGGTGTCATCGACATCGACATTCAGACCGCTATCGAAGATGACAACTGGCACTCCCGCGCGTCCCGATTCTTCGACGGGCCGAAGCAACGCATCAGCGTCCAGCGGTGCCAGACAAATGCCATCGACACCCGCATTAAGAAAACCTTGAACGATGTTGATTTGTTCGTCGCGATCGTTCTCTTTCGCCGGCCCGCGAAACGTGATGCGTGCATTCATGTCGTCCGCAGCCTGTTCCGCACCGACGCGGACCGATTGCCAGAACACGTGCGTCGTGCCCTTCGGAATCACGGCAATGTGCTTCTGGCCGGACTGACCGGTGCCGTCATCTTGCGATGAGGGCGGCTGGCAACCGACTGCGATTATCAGCGTGGCAAGAACGAAAATGTCTTGATAGCAAGCGCGAAAGCGTGTCATGAAAATCTCAGTCAAAAGCGAGTGAAGCGCAGTAATTTAACGCACGTCGTCGATGCGATGGGCCGCATTTCGCAGCTGTCATTGCTGCCGCAATTCGAATCCAAAAAATGTTTGCGATCCGCCTTGACCACAGTTGGCTTGGCCGGATATCGTCCGCGTCTCGTCGTGACGGACATCCAGCCCTGTCCGCCGCGACGTCAAAGTTGAGATGAAGTCCTTTGCACCGGTCGTGTTGAGCCCCCAGCTTGGCGTTGACTGCGAAGGCAGCACGGAAGTCGCGGTCACGGATCGACCTCAGCGGAAGTGTGAGTTCAAAATCAACTTTGATGTTCGGCAGGTGAACGCAAGGATGTGTTCGCTTGATCGAACAAACTTGACCACCGGCTCCCGGATAGATAGCGCGTTGTCCTCCGCCCCCCTAGGACCTCGTACTCTCCGGGAGCTTTTTTTATGCGCCGATCGCAGTCCTGGTTCATCAACACTCTCAATGTGATTCTGCACGCTGATTCATCTTGCGTGGTGTCTGTGGAAAGGGTTACCAACCGACTTAGCCGGGTCGTGATCGCAAACCGCCAACGACCGGCTCGTTCTTTTCGCCATCGAAGGATTTGATGCATGCTGGGTTTTATTGCACCTCCGCTGGTCATCACGTCACGATTCATGACAAAGATGGTGGGATTAACGTCCGATCGCACCTGGAGTCGTTGGTTAAGCGGGGCACTTTTCCTGACGGGCGGCCATGTCATCTGTGATTCAGCCGCTAGTGCCCAAGGATTCGCGCTGCCGCCCAGTTCGGTTTCGCGTGCGGCCCCTCCATCGACAAAACCGATTGGGAATGGTGACTCATCGGCGAATCGCTTGCCTTCGCGTGCGGCGACGTCGAGCCAAGCTGGCTTTCAGCCCCGAGACACCACGCCGCCGAGTTTGCAACAAACGCCCGCATCATCATCGACGTCGACCGCTCAAGGTTCGATGTCAGGACGTCTAACGGCAGGCGGAGCACTGCCCCGAGGCGCAGGGCAGGAACATCGTGTCTATGACCTTCGATCGTACACCGGATATCTCAATCGCGAGGATCGTCCGCACCAAGCGGTGGTGGACTGGATCATCCGAGAAACAGGAACCGACGTTTGGCACACCGAGCCCTTTGGATTTATGAGTGCGGATCGTGATGAGCTAACGGTTTATCACACCAGTGAGATGCACCAGGTGATTGCTGGCATTGTTGATCGCTTTGTCGCTGGTGAAAAAGATCCACAAGTGATGAGCCTTCGTGTCATGACCGTGGGCAGTCCCAACTGGCGAAACCGGGCTCATCCGTTGATGCAGCACGTCAACGTGCAATCACCTGGGCTGCAAGCCTATTTGATGACGAAGGAAAACGCGGCGCTCGTACTGAACTTGTTGAGGCAACGCACGGACACACGCGAGGTGCAAGCTGTGGATCTGGTGTTGCACAACGGTCAAACGAAGAAATTGGCGAGCTTGCGTGGACGCAATTACGTGCTCAACGTCAAACCATCCCCTGCCAATTGGCCACCATACGAACCCGAAACCGGTGAAATCCAAGAGGGATACCAACTCGAGATCAGTCCTTTGCTGAGTATGGATGGCGGGACGATCGATTGCTGCATCAAAGCGCACATTGATCAAGTGGATCGATTTGTTCCTGTTGAGTTAGACCTTCCACTACCCAACAACCAAGTTCATCGCACAAAAATTGATGTGCCGCAAATGGTCAGCTGGCGACTCAACGAACGATTCCGTTGGCCCGCCGATATGGTGTTGATGCTTTCGTGCGGCGTTGTCGCCAGCCCCGAGCGGGCGCAATCAATGATGCCACTGCTCAATCTCGGTGCGATCACCGGACAAACGGCGGGACGTGCCGATGCATTGATGTTTGTTGAATTTCGCGGAAGAGCCAGCGACACGTTAACGCCATCGGTGGCCTTGCCGCCTCAAGTCAGCTCACGCGTTTCAGCACCCAACCGCGGCCGCTATTGACCTAACGGATCAATTCAAAACTAAGATCGAAGTGGTTTGCGAATCACCACGGCGGACCTGGCCGGCCAAAACGGAGAAGTCAAAGCTATCTCCGAATGGCTCCAACGAATACCAAAAACCAATCCGAAAACGCATGAGCCGAACGCGCTAGCGTCGGACAGCATTTGAAAGACGGAGCGAAGTTGAGACCCGAGGCTAGCGTTCAACGCCATCTACTTTGTGAGCGGCTCGGCGCTAGCCGCCGGTTCAGTGTTGCGTATTGCGGCGTTACCGACGGCTAGCGCCATGTCGCTCAACAGGATGCTCCTCGAATTGCCAAAAGTAGATGGCATTGGGCTAGCGTCAACGGCTCACTTCGAGCTTCCGCATCGTTCTCGGATAGGCTCTATGATTCCCAATGCTAGGGCTCCAGAATTCGATTGCCCTGCTGCATGCCTTCGACCTGACGCTGATAGAGTTCCGGCAAATTGTTGGGCAGCATCATGGCCGCGGAGCTGGGTTGCGGTGGGAAGTCGTCGCCTCGGACGGCGGACCCCAGCGGCGTCGTCAACGAGTCGTTGATCGTTTTGAGATAAGCCTGCAATTTCCACGCGGGAATGACGGTCACACCCAGTTCTTTGGCCCTCCCTTTGAGTCTTCCAAGGGCAGCGGCTTGTTCCGCATCTTCTTCGCGGGAATCACGTTGTTCGCCGACCACTAAGAATCGCGTGCTGCTGTCCAGCTCGCCTTCTTCGCTACCGTCTGGCCGGATGATGGCCGAAACCTGTGCGCCGGCCGCGGTGATCATTGATGCGATTTGTTCTAAATCGGGACGTTCATCACCATCGATATCGATAGCACCTCCAAGTGCGATGCGAACCTTTCGTCCGGGAGCCCAGAATGGACTGTAAATCTGATCGCCGGGAATGATGGGATAACGGACCTCAGGCCGAGCAACGACACGGGCTTCAGCGCGATGGGCACCCAGTAATCGGGTGACTTGAATCGTTGCTTTGACGCGTGCGTCCTGCAAACGAGTTTCTTCGCCATCGATCACGCCGAATGTCACACCGGGACGAAGTGCGTCGCCAGAACCAAGATTGATCGTGACCAAATTGCCGTCCGGCACGACGTAACGCACATAGCCTTGCACAGTTTCAAAGTTATCGCTCCGCAAGCGATTGAGTTCATTGAGTTGACTGTTGATGGTGCTGCGCAACTGCAACTCGGTGCGTCGCATCGCATCCAACTCAGCCTTGCTTCGTTTTTGCAAGCGGCTGTAATCGCCAACGGTCTTATTCAGATTGTCTCGGGTCCGTTCGGTTTGCAGCTTCATCTTTTCCCGGTCATCGGCAAACTTCGCTTGCTCCGATTCGAGTTTCTTGTTGGCGTCGTCCCTGCCCTGTTCAGCTACCTGCATCGCTTCACGGGCAACTTCAACGTCGCTATCAGCTTGGGCGCGAATCTGTGTGGCCTCATCGCGAGCTTGGCTGTACTGCGTGTTTCGTGATCGAAGTGTGTTGACCAGAAATTCAGGGAGCGCGGGGTAGTTCCGATTGGCCGCGTCAACCTCGGGACCAAAATACGACATGTCCTGAACAAATCGTTGCTCCAGTGCTTCCATTTCCGGATCGCCACCCGTTGAGGTACTCAATTGTTCGAATTGAGCTTCGGAAAGCGTTTCAACGCCAAGCATGGCCTTCATCAGCTTTGATTGGTCAGTCAAACGCTGCAAATCAGTCTGGGTCGATGTGAGTCGATCCTGCATCGAAGAGCGGTCCGCCGATGCCGTATTGCCGTAACGCCACAAAAAGAAATTCAGTGCCAGCGAAAGCACGAGAAAGATCAGGCAAGCAATCAAGCTTCCACGGATGACGGAATCGTCGCGTGCGGCCATGTTGGTAGTGCGGTGGGGTGACGAAGAAAGATGAGATCCGCGGCGTGCGGCATCGATGGATGGCTGCCGAAGCCACGAAAGCATGATTGTATTCCAAGCTCCGTCATCGAGCATCCATTTCGATCGCGAAACTTGCCATTTCGGTCGATCCGGTCGGACCGGCTCTATCGATCGAATGGTTTTTGATGCTTGCCGACTCGATCAATCGCGACGCAGCAGGCTACGATGCGTCGATGGCCAAGAAAAAAAGCACCTCCTCGTCGCAGCCGTTGCTGTTTGAGAATTCGCAGCCGGATTCGCCACCGCAAACGACGCCCGCAGTTTCGCGACGCAAGCCTTCTAGAAAGCTCAACGATACCGTTGGCGAGTCACCCAGATCGGTGCGAAACACCGCTGTGGGACTCGCCGAAGAATCCTTGCCATCGGTCTTGCGCAAGCCTGTCGCACCACCCATCGATGAGCCTGTCCCTGATTTGAAGGACAAATTGGTTGTTGTCGTCGACGCGCACTCACTGATTTATCAGGTCTTTCATGCGTTGCCACCGATGACCAGCGGCGGTGGCTTGCCGGTCAGTGCGGTGTACGGCTTCGTCGGTGACATGTTGGAATTAATCGAACGTAAGCAACCCGATTATTTGATTGCCGCGTTTGATAAATCCGAAATCACATTCCGAAACGAACTCTACCCGAAATACAAAGCCAATCGGGATTCAATGCCGGATGAGTTGCGGCAGCAAATCCCGTTGATTCGCCAAGCGATCGATGCCATGGGCATCGCCATCATCGAGCAAGCGGGATATGAAGCCGATGATCTTTTGGCAACCGTTGCTGATAAAGTCGAAGTGGCTGGCGGTCGTTGCTTGATTGTGACGTCCGATAAGGATTGCCGGCAGCTGATTTCGGATCAAACGCACCTCTACAACATTCGCAAACATCAAGAAATCGACGCGGCCGAATTGTGGGATTTATGGGGCGTCCGACCCGATCAAGTCGTCGACTATCAAGCACTCGTGGGTGATCCCGTCGACAACGTTCCGGGAATTGCTTTGATCGGCCCCAAGATGGCGCAATCGCTATTGGAACAGCATGACACGCTGGACGCAGTGTTGGATAACGCGGCATCCATCTCAGGTAAGAAGCGAAAAGAGAATCTGATGAACGGCCGCGAGGCTGCGATGCTGAGTCGGGATCTCGTGCGATTGCGACGCGATGTCGAATCACCGATTGCGTGGTCGCGTGCCTCTCGTGCTCATTGCGATTTGGATCGTGCCGACGCACTGCTTCAAGAGTTTGGCTTTCGTCGATTACGGCAACGTTTGCAAACGGCACTTGGCGATGGGGAAGCCGAGCCGGAGCAGATGGAATGGAAAACGAACTATCAAACGATTGAAACGATCGATCAGCTTCATGAGTTAGTCGGGACGCTGCAAAATTACTCGCGTCTGGCCATTGATACCGAAACGACCAGCACACACGCGCGGGGATGTGACCTTGTCGGGATTTCGATTGCCTGGGAGCCTGAATCCGCCGCTTACATTCCGATTCGCGTTCCCAAAGGTGATCCTCAGCTAGAGCAGAATGAAGTCGTCGACGCGCTGCGTGAGCTATTGGAATCAAGTGCCATCGAAAAGGTCGGTCACAACATCAAGTTTGACATGATCGTGCTGCGCTCCGCGGGTGTCCGTCTCGGCGGGGTGACGTTCGACACGATGGTCGCCGATTACTTGATCGATGCGGGAGGCCGGAATCATACGCTCGACGATATGGCGCGGCGTCGCTTGTCGCATCAAACCACATCGATCAAATCACTGATCGGTACCGGTAAGAATCAACTGACCATGGATCAGGTCCCCGTTGCCGATGTCGCACCGTATGCATGCGAAGACGTCGATGTGCCGATCCGATTGGTTGACACGCTGTTGGACCAGTTGGCCGAGGACGATCTGAGCGGACTTTTTGACGATCTTGAAATCCCGCTGATCGAAGTGCTCGCGGAAATGGAGTTCAACGGCATCTGCGTCGATGCAGCGACGCTATCGGAGATGTCGTTGCGGTTTGACAGTGAAATCGAAGACTTGCGAGCGATGATTTTTTCGGCGGCCGGTCATGAGTTCAACATCGACTCACCCAAGCAGCTCAGCACCGTCCTGTTTGATGAGCTTGGCCTTCCAGTCATCAAGAAAACCAAAACCGGAATCAGTACCGATGCGGACGTGCTGACTCAATTGGCGATGCATCACGACATCGCCGAAAAGGTGCTTCAGTATCGGCAAGCCACAAAGCTGAAGAACACCTATATCGACGCGCTGCCACAACTGATTTGTTCCCGCACGGGACGCGTCCACACTTCGTTTCGGCAAGACGTCGCAGCCACGGGTCGGCTGAGCAGTTCAGAGCCCAACCTTCAAAACATTCCAATACGCACACCTCAGGGCAAAGCGATTCGAGGTGCATTCACGGCGGGGCATGACGGTTGGTTATTGCTGGGCGCGGATTACTCACAGATTGAACTGCGTGTGTTGGCACACTATTGCGGCGACGAAGCTTTATTGTCCGCGTACCGGGAAGACGCTGATATTCACACCCGTGTCGCCGCAGAGGTTGCTGGGATCGATGAGACTGATGTGACCGCGGATGATCGTCGCAAAGCGAAAACGATCAATTTTGGAATTGTTTACGGACAGAGTCCATTTGGATTGGCAAAAACGCTCGGAATCTCGAAAGACGAGGCACGCGACTACATCGAAGCTTATTTTGAACGATACCGTGGCGTGGAGGATTTCATGCTCGACACGCTGGCCCGGTGTCGTCGCGACGGCGTGGTGTCGACGATGTTGGGGCGTCGCCGGGAAATCCAGGGCGTTCGTGATTTGACTCGCTTGCCCGCGGCCAAACGTCGGAGTTTGACCGAAGCCGAGCGGATGGCGATCAATACGCCCATTCAAGGATCAGCAGCGGATTTGATCAAGCTCGCCATGCTGAAAGTCGCTGAGCAGCTTCGTCAGAGTGATTTGCAAGCGAAGCTATTGTTGCAAATCCATGATGAATTGCTGTTGGAAACGCCCGCCGAAGAGGCTGACTCGCTGGCGGAATTGGTGCGTGAGGCAATGACGAGCGTGATGGAATTGCAGGTGCCCCTGAAGGTGGATGTGGCCACCGGTAAAACCTGGGCAGAGTGTTGATCGTGCAATTTGCCCCGTTTGACTTGACTGACCTTCGTGATTAACCCTAGACGTTTACGGTGCGCTGACGAAGGTAGCCGCGGTTTTGCTTCGGCCGTTCCTGAGCCGCGCGGACCAATACTAGGTGTGCGGCTCAGCCGAGAACATCACATCAACACCATTCCAGATCAAACGTCGCGAGGGACGCCGCCTCGCGTGAGGTAATGTCGATTAGTTTTTTCGTGTCATGAATGCCCCCGTTTCAGCCGATCGTTCGTTTCGGTTTCGTGATGCTCGCGCTTTGATCGAGGATCTTCAACAACCCAATCCACGGATCTACTGGGTCGATTTTCTCTCATCGATCTTACTGGGGCACGTCGCACTGCACGCGATGTTTTTGCTGCCTTGGTTTTATGGCTTCACCACAGCAACGATCATTGGGATTGCGATCAGTTATGTCTTGACGCTGATTCTTTACATGCGAGCACTGATGTTTATCCATGAACTGGTGCACTTGCCGGAGAAAAGATTCACGGGTTTTCGGATCGCATGGAATGCGTTGTGTGGCATTTTCTTTATGGTCCCCTCGTTCATGTATTATCCGCATGCGGACCATCATGCGCGCCGGCACTACGGCACCGAGCATGACGGCGAGTACCTGCCACTGAGCAACCGAGGACCATGGTTGATTGTGGGCTTCATTTTGCAAGCGCTGATCATTCCACCGCTCGCGTTGTTCCGATTCACGGTTATCAGCCCGCTGTGCTGGCTGTTTCCAAGTCTTCGGCCGCGCGTCCATCGTCATCTGTCGTCGATGATCGTCGATCCATTCTATGAACGCAGAGATGCGACATCGAAGGTCATGCGGATGGTCGTATTTCAGGAAGTATTGGTCTTTGCGTGGTGCGTCTGGTTCCTCATTCGAGGCGGACTTCTGCGTGATCAGTGGTTAGATCCGTTCTGGATCATTGCTTACGCCGTCGGGGTTGGGATTTTGATCCTCAACGAGATCCGAACGCTTGGAGCGCATCGTTGGACCAACGATGGCGGCGTGATGACGTTTGAAGATCAGATCCTCGATAGCGTGAATTATCCGAATCATGCCTGGGCGACTGAGCTCTGGGGACCAATCGGAACTCGCTATCACGCGTTGCATCATCTTTTCCCACGTTTGCCCTATCATAATTTGGGCAAAGCCCATCGCAGGCTTACCAAGGGACTGCCCGCCGACTCGATCTACCATCAAACATCGGCGGACACATTGACGGGTGAAGTGTTGGCGCTGTGGCGTCGCGCCAAACAATCACAGCGGGATCGATTGTCGCAGTCAAACGGTGACACCATTGCGACGGGCACGATGCCGTCGTCCGTCGCACAAGGATGACGTTTCAGAATCATTGGGCACGCTGGTGTTGTCCCGCCAAGGGAATCGATGACTGGGTCCCGGCGAGTCAGATCCAAATCGATCCTAGCGATCTTGGTTTTCGGCAAGCGGTCACCGTCGTCGAACGATTACGAACCTATCGCGGTCGTCCGTTTTCCGTTGGATTGCACCACCGTCGGTTGCTTGGTTCGTTGCGCTTGCTGCAACTTGAAAACGCTTTTCGGATTGATGCGTGGCGATCCAACATTGCGGAAATCCTGCAACGTAATCCCGAGTTCTGTCATGAAGACCGCGATGTCGGCATCACATTCTGGCTAACGCCCGATAGCTGGGCTTTGCAACTCAATCCGATTGACCATCAAGCGATTGCTCTGCGGCAGCGACACGGGCAGCTTGTGGTGATGACTGACGTGCGACAGCCACCGGGTGACTCTTGGTCGCGTCAGGCCAAGATTCGATGCCGACTGCATTATTTTTTGGCAGATCGTCAGGCTGGGGTGTATGGTCGTGACGCTGTGGGCGTACTATCGGATGACGATGGTGGAATCACCGAGACGAGCATTGCCAATATTGCACTGATCCAACGGGGTCATATTCTCTCGCCACCGTCCCAAAGCGTGCTATCGGGAATCACACAACGTTGGGCGATGCGACTGGCACGGCGACAACAGATTGACTGGACGCAAACGAGAATCACGTCGAATAATTTCATGGAAGCTGACGAAATCATGTTGATGGGGACCGACGGGGGAATCTGGCCTG